>JBBDNX010000649.1:0-2301 GCA_040877345.1 Pirellulales bacterium | reverse complement strand
GGTTGCGGCGGAGGCTGCTGACGGCGGGCTTGCGGTTGGTGTACTCGCCCGGCTGGAGCTGTCCGGCTTCGGCGAAGATGGCGGCCGTCAGCCGGGTGATCAGCTCGGCGGTGGTCATGGCATCCTGGTCGGCCGGCACCTTCAACTCGGTGTCGTGAATGCGATCCAAGGTCAACGACGACATGAGCTGCGACAAGATCCGGTTCTGCCACATGGCGATCACTTCGTGCACGGCGTAATCGGCGCGCAACGGCTGCGAGCTGCCCCAGTGGTACCAGCGCGTGGCGGCCAGCCGGTTGTACAGATCGGGTGGAAATTCAAAGGGCTTGTCGCTGAACACGTGCTCCTCGATCAGCGTCAGCGCCTCGCGCTGCTTGTCCACGGGCACCACGACGAAAGGCAGCCGGCCGTTGGGATCGCCCTTGTGATCGCGGTGCACGTAGATGCCTCCCACGTTGCGGGAGGCCATGTGCATCGCCTGGCCGTAATTGCCCATCAGCACGCCGAAGGCCTGCCGGGCCCGCTGGTAACCATCGCCGTCGGGCGTCACGCGGTCGACCACGCCGGGCCAGAGCTCGCCGATCAGTCTCGAGCGGACCTTGGCATATTCGATGGTGTCGCCGCCCAGGTCGAATCGGTTCGCAAGCGGGTCGGGGTCGATGCCTCGAGTGTCCTCATCGGTGGCATAAGCCAACTGGGGCTCGGCCGCCCGGGCGGCAATCTTCTTCAGCTCGGCGACTTCTCCCTCGGTTCCGCCGGACAACGGCTTGTAGCCGTACTCGATCGCCCAGATGTCGTAGGGCCCGATGGTCGTGGAATAGTAGTCGCCTTGCTTCATGTCCTTGGGCACGATGTTGGTCGGCGAGTAGTCCATCACCGAGCCGGTCAAACCGGTGTCCTTGGTCTTTTCCGGATCGTTCAAGTCGGCCATGGAAAGCATGGTGCTCGACTTGAAGTTGTGTCGCAGCCCGAGGGTGTGCCCGACCTCGTGCATGACCACTTCCTTCAGGGCTTGCATGATCATTTTTTCCTGCTCGATTAGCGACTGCGTGGGGTCGGCCCCGCGCACCAAGAGAGCGGTCGAACCCAGCGCCAGCTCGCGGGCCATGCCCTGGTGCAGCTCGCAACGGCAGAGCATGCCGTGGCGAAGGTGGGCCGGAACCTTTTCCACCTCCTCCTCATACGACTTCAGGTCCAGCGGGCCGCCCGTCAAAGCGGCAATGCTGGCCGGAGTGAACGTCTCGTATTCCTGTTTCCAGAACTGCACGAAGTCGGCGTCGAAGATGATGTCGGCGTCGAGGATCTGCCCCGTCAGCGGATTCACGCGGCTGGGACCCATGGCAAAACCGGCCCCGGCCGTGATCCAGCGGAACGTGTTGTAGCGGATGTCCTCCGGATCCCAGCCGTCGCTTTCCTGCTGCTGGATGGCCTGGACGGCGTTGTAGAACCCGGCCTTCTCGAAGGCCTTGTTCCACTCCAGGATGCCGTCGCTGATCGCCTTGCGGTACTTGAAGGGAACCGTCTTTTCGATGTAGAAGGTGATCGGCTTCTTGGGGGTGGAGACGGCGGCCGACGCGTCGTCCTTTTCCAGTTGCCAGCGGTTGATGTACCGCACGAAGCGGTCCTCGTGGCTCTTCTTCGAAAAATCCTTGGCGACCGTCAGGAAATAGCCCACGCGGTTGTCCGCTAGGCGCGGCTGGTAGCCGGTCTGCGGCAGCGCGCTGATCGAGTAGTGCACGTTGATCGTCGCGCCGCGGCTGTCGGGAACCGTATCCAGCTCCAACGCGCCGCCGGAAGCGTAAGTAGCTGCCACCTCCAGCTCGATGTTCTCCGGAAAGCCCTTGACCGCCGCCCACGTCGACTTGTTGCCGGCAAAGGAGAAGCCCGGCAGCATCTGCGAAATCTGCGGCAGGTCGCTCATGAACACCTGCGTCAGGTCGACGATCATCCCGCCCGACGAGGTCATGGTCACCACCGGCAGGCTGTACAGCACGCTGTCGGTGTAGGCCAGCTTGACCGCCCGCTCCTCCGGGCTGCCCGCAGCCGCGCGGAACCGCACGTTGCGGCGGACGATTTGAATATTGTCATCGACCTTGCGGAACTGCCACAACCAATCGTCGCCGAAGCCCCAGCTCATCCCGGCCAGTACGCTCCCCTGCCCGATCCCACGGGCAATCGAGATCAGCACGATGTAATCCTTGTTCAGGTTCCCGCCCGTCAGCTCGGCGTACACCTTGTTCTCCTTGCGGTGCAGCTTGATCAGGCCGGTGATCGCCTCGAAGTCCTTGAGCACCTCCGTGG
>JBBDNX010000648.1:0-2303 GCA_040877345.1 Pirellulales bacterium | reverse complement strand
CCTGGACGGCCAGCAGGCTGCGGCCCTGCTGCCGTGCGGCGGGCCAGTTGCCGTCGGCCTGGTAGAGCTGCGCCAGCAGGAAGCGGTCTTCAGTTGAGGGCGCCTCCACCTGGACGAGCTTCTCGAAGAGCTTGATCGCCTCCCGCAACGCTCGCCGGCGCTGCTGGCTGGCCAGGACCACCGCCTTGGCCCGGCGGTCGACCGAGTTGTCGTCCAGCTTGAGATTCTCCTCCAGCAGGGTCAGCGCCTGCCGTTGCGAGGCGTAGTCGCCCCGGGCGACCAGGGCGACCGCCAGGTTCCGGCGGGCCCAGCGGCGGTCGGGGTCGGCGGCCTGGCCGTCCGGATCGACCAGCTCGCGCAAGTGCGGCTCGGCCTCCCGCGGGCGGCCGCTGCGCAGATAGAACTCGGCCAGCTTCCGCAGCGCCGCGGGGCTCGACGGATCGGCCGCCAGCGCCTCGCGGAATTGCTCGCCGGCCAGCTCCGGGCGCTGCGTCGCCTCGTAGTAGGCCGCCAACACCAGCGGCCAATCCTCACCGGCTACCAGCTCGCGTGCGTTGGCCAGCTCGGCCTCGGCTTCATCGGTACGGCCCTGAGCGTGCAGGAACCGCACCAGGGCCACCCGGGGCGCTGGTTCGTGCTCCGCCAGGGCGACGGCGTCGCGCAAGGCTTTTTCGGCCTCTACCTGCCGGTTTCTCTCCAGCGACAGCACTTGCCCGAGCCAGATGTAATCGCGGTAGTCGTTCGATTTCTCGGCCGTTCTTTGGGCCAGGTCGATGGCCCGGGGATACTCGTCGATCCGTGCCGAGATTTCCGACCCCAAGCGGCCCAGCTCGACGCTGATCAGCGCCTGCTGCCTGTCGAGCTCGCGCAACTGCCGGTCGGCCTCCTTGTACTGACCTTCGCGGTACAACAGCTCCACCAGCCGGCGGATGATGGCCGGATTGCGTTCGCCGAGTCCGACGGCCTGGCGGTAGTGCTCGATCGCCGCATCGCGGTCGTTGCGCAGCTCGTCGATTTCGGTCCGCAACAGCGGAATCCGCGACCAGCGTGGCCGCTGCCTGGCCGCCTCGGTCAAGAGGTCTTGCGCGTCGTCGAGTTCAGCCGGATCTTCGCTTTTGCGGGCCAGCATGACGAGCCGCGCCGCTTCTCCATAGCGCCACAGCGGGCCGGCCTCGGCCCGCTCGATGCGGCGGATGTCTTTGAGCAGGTCGTCCATCAGCAACTCGTCGCCGTCGGCGATCGCCAGGTCGAACAGGAAAAGCCGCGAGGTCAGGTGGTCCGGCTGCAAGCGGCCCACTTCGGTCCACAACCGCCGCGCCTCGGACAGGGCCGGCTCGCGCTGGGCATCGCCGGCCGGCAGCGCCCGGGCCACGGAGAAGTAGCCGCTTGCCAGCGCGTGCAGCAGGCGGGCCTTGTCCGCCGGTTCAAACGCTTCGATCGACTGCTCCAGTCGAGCCAGGTGCGCGAGCGACTCGGTCTGGTACTGCCGGCGCACCCACCGGACCCGCGCGATCCGCAAGTCGGCGCTGTCGCCCAGGTCCCGCTCGGCCTGGTCCAGGTGCCCAGTTGCCTGGTCCCATTGATCGAGCCGCTGGTCGAGCGCCGCCAGCGCCAGCCGCAAGCTTAGCACCTCCGGCTGCTTATCACGGGCGGTTTCGAGGACCGTCTTGGCATGCTCATAGTTGCCTTGGGCGGCCGCCACTTCCGCCCGCAGGATCGGCACGTCGGGCGAAGCCGGCAACTTCTTCTCATCCGCGAGCTGCTCAGCCTGGTTCAGCACGTCGAGCACGGGCTCCCAGTTGGGGTTGGCGACTACCAGCCGCTGGAGGAACATCAGCCGGGCGATCGCCGGATAAACCTCCAGCGGCGCCTTGCGCCCCTGCAACAACTTGCGATACTCGCGGATCGCGCCTTCGAGGTCGCTGGCGGCTACCAGCGCGGCTGCCAGCCCCAGCCGGGCCGGCGCCCACGATTCGTCCACGCGCAGCGCGCTCTGATAGGCTTCGATTTGCAGATCGGGGCTGCCCAGCCGGCCGTGGCAGTGGGCCAGCCAGAAGTCGGCCTGCTTGGCCAGGTCGGGCCAGGACGCCATCGCGGCGCGGGCCTTGGCAAGCTGATCGGCCGCCTCGCGCCAGTCCTTCTTGTGGATGCTCAGCCGCGCCGACAGGTAGTCCAACGGCGCGGGCGGATACTTTTTCTCCCGCAACTGGGCGATGACTTCCAGGGCCTCCGCCGCGCGGTCGGTCTGGATCAACAGGTCGGCCAGGTTCCACAACAGGTCGACGTTCCCCGGCACGGCTTCC
>JBBDNX010000647.1:0-12728 GCA_040877345.1 Pirellulales bacterium | reverse complement strand
GGGCTTCGCCATCGAAATCCGCGGAGTCCGTGTCGCTGTGACCCCGGTCGTTGGAGACCAAGACGAATGGCGTAAGGTCGTCGTTCGTTCCGCTCACGGAGATGAGCAGGTTGCCCGCCCGGACGCCGTTGATCAGAAACCGCGCCACGTCGCCTGGCAGCCCAAGGTGCCCCGAAGAAGTGCCGCTTCCGCCGGAAACGTCGATGCGCACGCCGTAGAGATCACCCATTTCGGGAAGCGGCTCGATATCCGCGTCGGTGGTCGGCTGGCTGATTTTCACCACATAGCCCCCGGTCGGGTTCTCGCCGGGCCGGATGTCGCTGTCTCCATTCTGACTGCCTGCTCGGACCTGCAGCCAGTACGTTTGTCCAGCTATAACGCCGGCTTTGACGCGGTTGTGTCCCTCATCGAGCAACACGCCGGAGTTATGCAGCCGCAGATGCGAGTCGAGACTGCTGTTCGGCGTGTCAAGCTCGACGACTAGAACGGCTGTTCGTCTGGCGGTGAATTTGAACCAGTCGGTGTCGCCCACTTGTTCGATGCGCCCGGCAATTGAGGCTCTGCCAAGAGAATCAAGCACAACCTGCCGGGCCGCCGCGAGGATGTCTGGGAAGTCATCCGAAGGCGTTTCCACCGGTGGCCGATGGTTCGCTGGATCGTCCGGGGAGTCGGTGGGCTGAGTCACCCGCACATAGTAGCTGCCGGTGCTTCCGGCGGCCCCGGCCACGTCAATGAAATACGTTCGTCCCGCCTCCCCGCCGTCATAGCGAATCGTAGCCCCGTTGCCCCGTCCGCCGCCGGTATCTTGGGCTATCAGCGTTTTGTTGTCCCAGTGCAGGCGGACATAAGCTTCAAGCCGGCTTCCCGGCAGCGGCACCACCTCGACTTGGATGGCTCCATTGCCAGTAGCGCTGAACTGAAACCAATCGTGGTCCCCCGATTGTCCGACCGCGCCCGGCAGTGGCGTATTGGCAGACGCTAGGGTTGCATTGGCTCCAAATCGGTCCGAGTGGTCGTCAGGCACACTATCGCCTGGCAAAGGAACTCCGCCCCGTCCAGGCGTCGGTTTTGCCGATTCGTCGCGCCCAGTGTCTTCTTCGCCGCCCAAGTCATCGTGCGCCTCAGCGTCTTTCATTTGATAAAACGTGCGCACATCGCTTAGCAAAACCTTGCTTTCCACGTACCAGTCATCAATGGCTGTGTGAGACACCCACGACGTGAAAACATTGGCACCCTCTATACCAATTTCAGCCACCTTACCTCTCCATCCACCGAGTGCACCGAGCACTCTTGCCAATGCGGTCACCGTCTCGTCTCGGAAGAGGAAATCAACGAACGAAGCGCCGCTAAAAGCAGAATAGCTGAGAATATCTCCTACTTCTCTAGTCGGCTCTACAATTGTGGACGAACCCGCTGTCTGCTCGAGATCAAATCCGTCGATGGTCACCCTCGGAAGTAGCGGCTTATTGTCGTCGTAGTTTATCGCCCGCATGACGTTGGCAGGTATAAGGGATGGCCTCACCTCATGATCAAGCATCGGAAGAGCCGCAGTTGGGTCAAGGGTCACCATCTGCACATAGTTGAACCGCTTATCGCTTTTCAGGCTTTCAATTGCCTGTGTATTAACTACTGCACCACGGCTGTGACCGACGAAGAATAGATCGGCACGTGGCCAACTATGCAATGTCATCAGAGTGTCGATTCTCGTCACAATCTGATGCACAGTGGACTCGCGACCGAAGGAGAAGACGTCTTCAGGTCCAGCGATCGTAGACCAGTTCACATCGACGAAATCAAACCTATCTCGCGGCTGGAGCCGTGACGCCACATTCGTGATTTCGTCGCGAGTTGCGCTTACCCACTTTACCTCTTCTTTTGCCTGCAACTGGAAGCCGTGGGTGATGACGAAAATTGCCGGGTCCGGTGAATGGCTGAGCACGACTCGTTCTTCAAGCCGCTCCATGTGGAGCCGAGATGATCGGGCGCGGTCGCGCTGCTTGCCGCCGTTTCGCTTCCGTTTCCAGAGCGCCATGGCATTGCCTCAAGGCTGGAGTGGGCTTCTTCCTCTCAAGCGGTAAGCTAAGCCCCCCTTTTTGCGGGGGTCGCGGCAGTGTGGCAGTCGCATGGGCTCACGTCAACTGTTGCCAGGATGCACCCGGATCGAATCGTCCACGGGACCTAGTCCACCGCGGCTCGCAGCCCTGTTGGGACTTCGGGCTGCGCCAGTCGCCTATGCGATCCATGCTGCAATGCGCTGGATAATCGGCCGGGCTGAACCGGCACCGGAAACGGGTGTCTCAAGGTCCAGGCGACCATTGCCAAGAGGCGACAAATGAACGCGATGCGAAGGACCGCATCAACGCGGTCATTACGAGGCCCCTCGCACGCGCCTCGACGGCCAATCTAGACACGCGTATACTGGTGAAAAATCCACCGCTCCACTTTTCCTCAGTCCATGGTTACCCTTTTCGACCCCTTGCGGTTGTCCAGCGTATGTCGGTAGCCAACCAGGCCGAAACCAAGGCAGTCCTTGAAAACCTGCTGGCCGAGCGGATTCTGATCCTCGACGGCGCAATGGGCACCATGGTCCATGCGCTGAAACTCACGGAGGCCGACTTCCGCGGCCGAGAGTTCAGCGACCATGGCAAGGACCTGAAGAACTTCATCGATATCCTGTCGATCACGCAGCCCGATGCCATTCGGAACATCCATCGCCAGTACCTCGAAGCCGGCGCGGACATCATCGAGACCAACACGTTCGGCGCCACCTCGGTGGCCATGGCCGACTTCGGCCTGGAGTCGCGGGTCCGCGAGGTGAACCTCGCCGCCACGCTGTTGGCCCGCGAGGCCGCCGACGCCATGAACGCCGTCACGCACGAAAAGCCCCGCTTCGTCGCCGGCTCGATCGGGCCGACGAACCGCCAGCTCTCCATCGCCGGCAACGTGAACGACCCCGGCCACCGCTCGACCACCTTCGACGAGATGGTCGCCGCCTACTACGAGCAAGTCGACGCCCTGGTCGAAGGGGGCGTCGACCTGCTGCTGCCGGAGACCGCCTTCGATACGCTGGTGCTCAAGGCCTGCCTCTTCGCTATCGACAAGTACTTCGCCGACCACCAGGTGCGGCTGCCCGTGATGGCCTCGTTCACCATCTTTCAAGGAGGCCGCACCCTGTCGGCCCAGACCATCGAGGCCTGCTGGAACTCGATCGCGCACGCCGACCTGCTGAGCGTGGGAATGAACTGCGCGCTGGGCCCCCAACACATGCGGCCCTACCTGGAGGAGCTGTCGTCGCTGGCGCCGGTGTACCTGAGCTGCCACCCCAACGCAGGGCTGCCCAATGCGTTCGGCGGCTTCGACGAGACGCCCGAGCGGATGGCCCGCACGCTGGGCGAGTACGCCGAGAATGGGTGGCTGAACATCGTGGGGGGCTGCTGCGGTTCGACGCCCGATCACATCCGGGCCATCGCCGCCGCCGTGTCCGACCGGCCGCCGCGGCTGCGGGCCAGGCCGCAGCCGCTGTCGCGCTATAGCGGGCTGGAACCGCTGACGCTGCGCCCGGAGAGCAACTTCACGATGATCGGCGAGCGGACCAACGTCACCGGCTCGAAGAAATTCGCCAAGTTGATCCTGGGCGACCGCTTCGACGAAGCGTTGGCGATCGCCCGCGGCCAGGTCGAGGGGGGCGCCAACATCATCGACGTCAACATGGACGAGGCCTTGCTCGACGGCGAGGCCGCCATGACGCGGTTTTTGAACCTGGTGGCTGCCGAGCCGGAGATCTCCCGCGTGCCGATCATGGTCGACAGCTCGAAATGGTCGGTCATCGAGGCAGGGCTCAAGTGCGTGCAAGGCAAGGGCATCGTCAACTCGATCAGCCTGAAGGAGGGGGAAGAGACGTTCCTGCGGCAGGCGCGGCTGGCCCGGCGTTACGGGGCGGCCGTGGTGGTGATGGCTTTCGACGAGCAAGGCCAGGCGACCAGCGTCGAGGACAAGCTGCGGATCGCCCGCCGGGCCTACCGCCTGCTGATCGAGGAAGTGGGTATGCCGCCCACGGACATCATTTTCGACCCCAACATTCTCACGGTGGCCACCGGCATCGAGGAGCACAACCGCTACGCGATCAACTTCATCGAGGCCACGCGGCAGATCAAACAGGCCTGCCCGGGGGCCAAGGTGTCTGGCGGCGTGAGCAACATCTCGTTCTCGTTTCGCGGCAACGACGTGGTCCGCGAGGCGATGCACGCGGCGTTCCTCTACCATGCCATCCGCGCCGGTCTCGACATGGGAATCGTCAACGCCGGGCAGTTGGCCATTTATGAACAGGTCGATCCGGAGCTGCTCGAGCGGGTCGAGGACGTGCTCTTCGACCGTCGGCCCGACGCCACCGAGCGGCTCGTCGACTTCGCCGAGACCGTCAAGCGGCAGGGGAGCAAGGCCGCCGGCGAGGAGTTGGCATGGCGCAGCGGCACGCTGGAGGAGCGGCTTTCGCACGCCCTGGTGCGGGGCATCGTCGACTTCGTCGACGTGGACGTCGAAGAAGCCCGGCAAAAGTACACAAGCGGCCTGGCGATCATCGAAGGGCCGCTGATGGCCGGCATGCAGGTGGTGGGCGACTTGTTCGGCGCGGGCAAGATGTTTCTGCCGCAGGTGGTCAAGAGCGCGCGGGTGATGAAGAAGGCGGTGGCGTACCTGCTGCCGTTCATGGAGGCGGAGCGGGCGGCCGGAGGCCTGGCGGAAAAGCCGCGCGGCAAGATCCTGCTGGCCACCGTCAAGGGCGACGTACACGACATCGGCAAGAACATCGTGGGCGTGGTGCTGGGCTGCAACAACTACGAGGTGATCGACCTGGGCGTGATGGTGCCTTGCGAGCGGATCCTGGCGACGGCCGTCGAGCAGGGGGTCGACATGATCGGCCTCAGCGGGTTGATCACGCCCAGCCTCGATGAGATGGTGCACGTCGCCAAGGAGATGCAGCGGCAGGGCTTCGAGAAGCCGCTGTTGATCGGCGGGGCCACGACCAGCGCTAAGCACACGGCGGTCAAGATCGCGCCGGCCTACCAGCGCCCCACCGTCCACGTGCTCGACGCCTCGCGATCGGTCTCGGTGGTCGAGCAACTGCTGAACCCCAAGTCGTCCGGCCAGTTCGACCAGCGGAACCGCACGGAACAAGCGCGGCTGGTCGAAGCCTACCACGACCGCCAGCAGGTCCGGCTGGCTTCCTACGACGAGGCCCGGGCCAAGAGGTTCCAGACCGATTGGACCAGCATCGAGATCGACAAGCCGGCCTTCCTGGGCCGCCGGGTGCTGGACGATTTCCCCCTGGCCGAGCTGGCCCGCTACATCGACTGGTCGCCGCTGTTCATGGCCTGGGAGCTGCGGGGCAAGTACCCGTCGATCTTCGACGATCCGCAGGTGGGCGGCGAGGCCCGCCGGCTTTTCAACGACGCCCGGCGACTGCTGGACGAGATCATCGAACAAAAGCTGCTGACCGCGCGGGGCGTGTACGGCTTCTGGCCAGCCGCCGCAATCGGTGACGACATCGTGCTGTACACCAGCGACCAGCGGACAATCGAACAGGCCCGCTTCCACACGCTGCGGCAGCAGTGGGAGCGCAAGGGGATCAAGGCCTACTACGCGCTGGCCGACTTTGTCGCGCCCGCCGGCAGCGGCCGGCACGACTACCTGGGCGCGTTCGCCGTAACGTCGGGGCATGGCACCGAGGAGCTGGTGCGGCGGTTCGAAGCCGACCACGACGACTACAATGCCATCATGGCCAAGGCGCTGGCCGACCGCCTGGCGGAGGCCTTTGCCGAGCGATTGCACGAAATCGCCCGGCACGACTGGGGTTACGGACGCCGGGAACAGCTCAGCAACGAAGAGCTGATCGACGAAAAGTATCGCGGCATCCGGCCGGCGCCCGGCTATCCGGCCTGCCCGGACCACACCGAAAAGCGGACGCTGTTCGATCTGCTCGACGCCGAAGCGCAAGCCGGCATTCGGCTGACCGAATCGTACGCGATGTACCCGGCGGCCGCCGTCAGCGGCCTCTATTTTGCACACCCCGAGGCACGTTATTTCTCGGTCGACCGGATCGACCGCGACCAGGTCGAGGACTACGCCCGCCGTAAAGGCATGACCGTGGCCCAGGTGGAGCGCTGGCTAGCGCCCAATCTCGGCTATACTCCAGGCGACTGACACTAACTTCACCGGAACTCTGGCGAGTCCTGCTACACTAACCCGACGCGCCAGCGAGGAGCTTGTGCGATCCACTTCTCACGCGCAATGAACTGACATGCGTCGCGCATCAGCCCACAGTAAACTCACGCGTAGCCGGATTCGCCAGAATTCGGGCTGCGTGGCGGTTTGCCTCTGCCTGGCAGCGAACGCTTGCGCCGACGAGCCTGCGGCGGCTGCGGTAGGCTCCGCTGAGACCGCGGCCGAGCGGGGCTATCGCTGGCTGACGACCAAACCCTACTTGCCGCCCGACTTCGACCAGCAGGTGTTCGACGAGCTTTGGAAGACGTGGGAGGAGCCACTCAGGTCCCAGGCGGCGGCGGCCACGCCCGACGAGCGGCGTCGAATGGCCTTTTCGCGCTACGGGCTGACCGAGGCGCCGGGCCGGGAAGGGGGCGTCGCCCTGCAATACGTCGACGATGGCCAGGGCGGCTGGGTGATGAGCTGCCTGGCCTGTCATGGCGGCAAGGTGGCCGGCCAGGTCATTCCCGGTCTGCCTAATTCGCATTACGCCTTGGAGACTTTGACCAATGAAGTGCGGGCCACCAAGCTGCGGTTGGGCAAACCGCTGTCGCACATGGACCTGGGAGGCGCCGGCATGCCGCTGGGATCGTCCAACGGCACGACCAACGCGGTCATGTTCGGCGTGGTGTTGTTGGCCTACCGCGACGCGGATTTGAACGTGTACCGCAACCGGCTGCCGCCCAAGCTGCTGCACCACGACCACGATGCGCCCCCCTGGTGGAACATCAAAAAGAAAACGCACTTGTATGCCGACGGCTTCGTCGCCAAAGGGCACCGGGCCCTGATGCAGTTCCTGCTCTTGCCCAGCAACGGCCCCGAAAAGTTCCGCGAGTGGGAGGCCGAGTACGCCGACATCCTGGCCTGGATCGAATCGCTCGAGCCGCCCGGCTATCCCTTCGAGGTCGACCGGCAACTGGCCGAGCAGGGCGAGAAGCTGTTCAACCATTCGTGCAGCGAGTGCCATGGCACCTACGGCCAAAGCGAGACGTATCCGAACAAGGTGGTGCCGATCGACGTGGTCGGGACCGACCGCTCGCGGCTGGATGCGATCACGGTGCCGGGACGCCAGGCTTACCAGTCGAGCTGGTTCAATCATTATGGCCGCTTGCAGGGGAGCACCGATCCGGCCGGCTATGTGGCCCCGCCCCTGGACGGCATCTGGGCTTCGGCCCCCTACCTGCACAATGGCTCGGTCCCCACGCTGTGGCACCTGTTCCATCCCGGCCAGAGGCCGGCCGTCTGGTCGCGCAGCGAGGACGGTTACGACCAGGAAAAGGTCGGCCTGGAGATCCAGAGCTTCGAGGAGGTGCCCGTCGAGGCCAAAAGCGGCGCCCAGAGGCGGCAGTACTTCGACAGCCGCGTCAAAGGCAAAAGTGCCGAGGGCCACCTATTCCCCGACCAGCTCGACGAAGGCGAGAAGCGCGCCGTCCTGGAGTATCTGAAGACCCTCTGACGCAGATCCGGATCCCGAACTCCGGCCTCCGACCTTTTCCTTCTGCCTTCTGCCTTCTGCCTTCTGCCTTCTTCCCTCTCGCCTACCACTCCGGTAGGATGACGTGGTATTCACTTCGAACACGGAGGATCACCGAGCCATGACTCAAATCGAACAGGCCCGCGCCGGCAACGTCACTCCCGAGATGCAGTTCGTGGCCGAGCGCGAGGGATTGGATGCCGAGGTGGTCCGCGACGAGGTGGCCCGCGGCCGGATGGTGATTCCCGCCAACAAGGTACACCTGCGGGGCCGGCTGGAGCCGATGGGCATCGGCGTGGCCGCCCGCTGCAAGATCAACGCCAACATCGGCAATTCGGCGGTGACCAGCGACATCGAAGCGGAGCTCGAAAAGCTCCACACGGCCGTCCACTTCGGCGCTGACACGGTGATGGACCTTTCCACCGGCAAGGACATCGACCGCATCCGCCAGGCGATCATCGAGGCCTCGCCGGTGCCGATCGGCACGGTGCCCATCTACCAGATGTTGGAAGAGTTGGGCGGCCACATCGAGGAGATGAAGCCGCAGCACTTCCTCGACATGGTCGAACAGCAGGCCCGCCAAGGCGTCGATTACATGACCGTGCACGCCGGCGTGATGTTGGAGCACCTGGGCCTGACCATGAACCGGGTGACCGGGATTGTCAGCCGCGGCGGTTCGCTGATCGGCAAGTGGATGATGACCCATCGCCAACAGAACCCGCTCTACACGCACTTCGAAGACCTCTGCGACATCATGCGCCAGTACGACGTCACCTGGAGCCTGGGCGACGGCCTGCGGCCCGGCTCGATCGCCGACGCCAGCGATGCGGCCCAGTTCGCCGAGCTCAAGGTGATGGGCGAGCTGACCGAGCGGGCCTGGCGCAAGAACACCCAGGTCATGGTCGAAGGTCCGGGGCACGTGCCGATGGACCAGATCGACATGAACGTCAAGAAGCAGATGGATTGGTGCCGCGAGGCGCCCTTCTACGTGCTCGGTCCCCTGGTGACCGACATCGCGCCGGGCTACGACCACATCACCAGCGCCATCGGCGCCGCGCTGGCCGGCTGGAGCGGGGCGGCCATGCTCTGCTACGTGACGCCCAAGGAGCACCTGGGGCTGCCGGAGTCGGAAGACGTGAAGCAGGGGGTGATCGCCTACAAGATCGCCGCCCACGCGGCCGACCTGGCCCGCCACCGGCCGGGAGCCCGGGATCGTGACGACGCCTTGAGCCGAGCCCGTTTCAACTTCGATTGGAACGAGCAGTTCCGGCTTTCGCTCGATCCCGAAACCGCTCGGCGGATGCACGACGAAACCCTTCCGCAGGACACGTTCAAGAGCGCTCACTTCTGCAGCATGTGCGGCCCCAAGTATTGCTCGATGAAGATCACCGAGGACATCCGCAAGCTGGCCCAGGAGGGCGATCCGCTGATCGTCGGCGAGCCGCCGGTGGCCGTCCCGTCGCCGGGCACGTCTTGACAGTCCGAACGCCAGGCCGGCGTCGGTATAATCGACGTTATGACCGACGTCACCCAGATCCTCGACGATATGCACGGCGGCGATCGCGGCGCATCCGAAAGGCTGCTCCCGCTGGTCTACGACGAATTGCGGAAGCTGGCGGCCCGATGGGTGGCCAGGGAGCCCCCCGGGCAGACGCTCCAGGCGACTGCGCTGGTGCACGACGCATTCGTCCGTCTGGTCGCTGTCGAGCATCAGCAGCGCTGGGACTCGCGCGGCCATTTCTTCGCAGCGGCTGCCGAGGCAATGCGGCGGATTCTCGTCGAAAATGCGCGGCGGAAGCGCAGCCGGAAACGCGGCGGCGATCTTGAGCGCCGGGAGCTGTTGGAAGCCGAAATCGCAGCGCCCGACATCAAACACGACGTGCTGGTCGTGAACGAGGCCCTGAACCGGCTCGTCACGATTGACGAACAGGCGGCGACGCTCGTCAAGCTGCGGTACTTCACGGGCTTGACGGTTCAGGAAGCCGCCCAGGCACTGGGCCTCTCCCTGCGATCAACGGAACGCCTCTGGACCTGGTCTAAAGCGTGGTTGTTTAGCGAGTTGCGCTCTGAAAGCGGAAGCCCGCCTTGAGCATTTGTAGAAATCTTGGCGGAGTCCGCCCGTGGGATTCGCATTGTCAAGTGTGGGGCCGTGAATCCGGCAAGTGGCAGATGCGGAATCCAAACAATGAACGAGCGAACTATTTTTCTGGAAGCACTCGACAAAGGCGGTCCCCAGGAGCGTACCGCTTTTCTGAACGAAGTCTGCCGTGACCAACCCGAGTTGCGTCGACGGGTGGAGATCCTGCTCGCCGCTCACGAGGACGCCGGAAGTTTTCTGGAAAAGCAACCGGCAGACGTAGTTGAGACAGTTGGCGCAGATGGGGGCATGTCCGGCAACAAGACCGATGAAGCCTGGCGTGAACTTCTCACCCCCAGCGCCAGCCCCGACTGCATCGGAATGCTCGGACAGTATCAAATCATTCAACTGGTCGGACGCGGCGGCATGGGCGTTGTCCTGCATGCCCATGACCCGCTACGAGGTGCTGAGGGGGTCGCGTACCAGCTTCCACATCAACGACCGTGCTACACAGGTGACCATCGTAGGTTACCCCGGCGAGACACGTCGGGAATCGGATTAACTTCAACCGTCTTTCGAGATCCCCCAGATGCCAGCTGGTCCCTTGGCTCCCTAGCGGTGCCGCCCAGATTATCGCCTTGTTCCGCGTCGCCGGGGGGCCCATAATGGGCCGCCAACCGGCCCGGTTAGTTTCGATTGCCGCCGGGAAGCGAGTTTCCCGCGACAGGAACCGACGTGAGCAAAGAGCCCGCCCTGCCAGCCACGAACGATCTGCGCGGCAGCAGGCGGGAGATCTTTGCCTGGGCGATGTACGATTGGGCCAATAGCGCCTACTCGACCATCTCGATCACGGTGCTGGCCGTCTACGTGAAAACTGACGTCTTGCCCGGCAAGGGCGGCATTCTACTGCTGGGCCCGGGGCTGGGTGTCACGATGTTCGTCGCGGCCCTGTTGTCGCCGATCCTGGGCGCGGTGGCCGACGCGCACGCCAGCAAACGCCGCTGGCTGGCTGGCACCGCCTTGACCGGAGCGGCGGCCGTCTCGCTGATGTTCTTCACCACGCCTGATCTCGCTTGGCTGCTGGTGCTGTTGTACCTGATGGCCAACCTGGGCATGGAGCTGTCGCAAGGGTTTTATAACGGTTTTTTGCCGGAGATCGCTTCCGACGAGAACATGGGCCGGGTCTCGGCCTGGGGCTATGCGCTGGGATACCTGGGCGGCGGACTGGCCCTGGCGCTGATCCTCGTGATGTTCCAGTGGGGTGACCTGGTCGGGTTGCCGGACGACCCAATCTTTCGCAAACGGCTTGGCCTCCTGTTCACGGGGCTCTGGTGGGCCGGATTCACCATCCCCTGCTTGATGGTCTTGCGCGACCGGGTCCAACCGGCCACGCGCGCGCCGGGACTTTTGACCGCGGCCCGCAAGGCCCTGGGCGAGGTGCGCCGCACGCTGGTCAACATCCGGCATTACCGGATGCTGGCTTTGTTCCTGGTCGGGTTCCTGATTTACAACGACGGCGTCTCGACAGTCATCACTCAGTCGTCGCAGTTTGCTATCGAAAAGTTCAAAATGGAGACGACGGAGCTGGGCCTCATCATTCTGATGGTCCAGTTCATCGCCCTGCCCGGCGCCATGCTGGTCGGCGCGCTGGCCGACCGCATCGGCCAGAAGCCGATGCTGTTGGTCTGCCTGGGAGTCTGGACGCTGCTGTTGGCGCTGGCGTTTTTCATTTCCGAGAAGTGGCAGTTCTGGTGCATGGCCGCGGTGGCTGGACTGGTGCTAGGTGGCACCCAGTCGGTCAGCCGGGCCATCATGGGTCTGATGACTCCCGAACGGCACTCGGCCGAGTTCTTCGGTTTTTTCAACCTGTCGAGCAAGGCCGCCAGCGTATTCGGGCCTGTGTTCTTCGGTTTCATGCTGGCGTACACCGGCAACCCCAACTACGCCATCACCAGCCTGCTGGTGTTCATCGTAGTGGGCGCCGCGATCGTGCTGCCACTCAACGTGGCCGAGGGGCAGCGGCATGCCCGCCAGTTGAAGGAGGAAGCAGAAGGGTAGAAGGATGAATGAAGGAAGGGCCACTGGAAAGTCCGTCGGTTTGGCTAGCATGGCCCCCCGGAGGACGCGGGCACCCGGTTGATTTCGCCCTGCACTGGTCAATAGAATGCCTGGCTGGTCGATCCTGGTCATTTCGCGGAACTCTTCTCATGCTCGGCGCTACGCTCGATGTTTCTCAGTACGTGGCTCGCTTGCAACAGGAGCTCGAACGGGTCGACCAAGCCGAAATCCGCCGGATGGCCGAGCTGGTCTACCAGGCCTGGCAGAACGAGAAGCTCGTTTTCATTTTCGGCAACGGCGGCTCGGGGACCACCGCCACGCACATGAGCGAGGACCTGGGCAAGAGCTTGCTCCGCGAGAGCGATTTGAAAGACGAGACCAAGAAGCGGCTCAAGGTGATGAGCCTCACCGACAACCTCGGCTGGATCCTGGCGGTCGGCAACGACCTGGGCTATGACCAGATCTTTGTCCAGCAACTGATGAACTACGGCGCCGCCGGCGACCTGGTGATCGCCATCAGCGGCTCGGGCAACAGCCCCAACGTGCTGGCCGCGGTCGACTGGGCCAACCGCCATGGTCTGACCACCTTCGGCCTGACCGGCTTTTCCGGCGGCAAGCTGCGAGAGTTGGCGCAGTCTGGCCTCCACGTCCCCCTGCCCGACATGGGAATGGTCGAGAGCATTCACCTTTGCCTGTTCCACTGGGTTCTCAACGACGTCTACGCCCGCATCAACCGCGAAGGACGGCATGTGTAGTGGCTAGTGGTCGGTGGTTAGTGGCTAGTGGTCGGTATGAAGCTATGGCTGTCCGCCGACCCAACTAGCTACTATCATTACTGACCACCAACCACTGACCACTAAC
>JBBDNX010000646.1:0-2305 GCA_040877345.1 Pirellulales bacterium | reverse complement strand
GATAAAGCTGACCAGCGTCGAACAGCTCACCTACAGCGAGTTCGTATCCAGCCTGGAGAACCCGACCTGTTTCAACGTGCTCAAGGCCGAGCCGCTGGAAGGCAACCTGGTGCTCGACATCGACCCGTCGATCCTGTACCCGATCATCGACCGGCTGCTGGGCGGCGGCCGGGAGAGCGGCCCGGCGGCCCGGCGGCCGCTGACCCAGATCGAGCTGCGGCTGGTGCGGCGGATCACCGAGTTGTTTCTGGAGGAGTTGCACCGGGCCTGGGAGAACGTGCTGGAGTTGGATCTGGCGGTGATCCGCGTGGAGAGCAACCCGCAACTGGTCGAGATCGCTGCGCCCAACGAGGTGGTGGTGCTGATCCGCTTCGAGCTGACGGTCGGCGACGCGCGCGGCATGATGAACTTGTGCGTGCCGTTCAACTCGATCGAGCGGATCGGCGGCAAGCTCTCATCGAACAACTGGCTGACCCGCGGGCGGGGGCAGGTCACGCCTGAGAGCATCGGCCAGATCAGCCGCAACCTCGACGGCTCGCTGGTCGAGATGATCGTGCGGCTGGCCGAGACCCGCATTTCGACTTCCGAGCTGATCGGGCTGCGGGTGGGCGACATCATCACCACCGAGAAAGAGATCCAGCAGCCGCTGGCGGTCGAGATCGGGGGCGTTGTCAAGTTCCAGGCCCGCCCCGGCGCCTACAAGGGCCATAAGGCGATCCGCGTCGAGGGGCCGATCGCGCAAGCGGTCCCGCCCGCGTAATCGGACCTGAACCGGAAGATTCAGCTCGGGCGCTTCTCGCCCGATCGGCCATGCTCCTGGGCGAGCCGGTCGAATTGCGACCAGAGCAAGCGGTAACCGTTCACCTTGTTCATGGGAAACCACACGACGGCGCCTTTGCTGATCCGCAGCTCGCCGAACTTCTCGCCGTCCTTGGAAACCGTGAATACCACGTCCGCGTTTCCCAGCGGGCGGTCCGGAACGTTGAAGGTGACGTTGTGTGCCATGCCGCGGGCCCTGCAAGGTTGTCAAGGTTGTCTTTTTGTCAGCGGTGGATGGATCGAAACAGGTAGGCCTTCCTCTCGATCGGCCGAAAAAGAGAGTGCTTTTCCGACCAATCGTTGGCAGTATACGCGAAAACTCGCCTCGTTCGCACCGAAGGTGCAAAACATATCAGCCTGGGGCAGAGCGCAGCGGCGTCAGCCGCGTAGCGCCGCCCCAGGAATGTTATCCATCGCGAAGAAAGCCCTGAAAGGGCGAAACAGAGTGAGCACGGCCAGGCCCGGCCGCCACGCATCTGGGCGGCGGTGCCCGCGGGGCGTACGTCAAACCAGCCGGTGGCGGAACATCCAGGAGGCGGCCGAAAGCGTCACCAGCGCGATCAGGGCCAGGGGCCAAAGGTCGCCGATCAGCATGCCAAGGTCCGCGCCTTCCAGGTAGACCCGCTGCGTGATGTCGATGGCGTAACGCAATGGGTTCACGAGCGTCAGGTACTGAAGGGACTGCGGCATCGCGCTCAGGGGCGTGGTCAGCCCGGATAGAAGAATAAAAGGCATCATCAGCACGAACGAGAAGAGCATGGCCTGCTGCATGCTGGCCACGACCGACGACACCAACAGCCCAATGCCGACCGCGGCCAGCAAAAACATGCTCAGCCCCGCGTACAGCGTCAGGAACGATCCGGAAAACGGGATGCGGAACCAGAGCTGGGCCACCAGCAGAATGGCCGTCGCCTGCACGTTGCCGATCAGCACCGAGGGGAGCGCCTTGCCGGCCATGATTTCGACCGGGCGAAACGGAGTCACCAGCAACTGGTCGAACGTGCCCTGCTCACGCTCGCGGGCGACCGACATGGCCGTCAGCAACAGCGTCTGCAGCATCGTCAACGTGCCGATCATCCCTGGAATCATGTTCCAGCGCGTCTCCAGGTTCGGGTTGTACCAGGCCCGCGTAACGACCCGAATCGCCGGCCCGCCCTGGCCATGGGACGTTCGCCAGTCGGCATTGAAACTGTCGACGATGGCGGCGACGTAGCCGATCGCCGTGCCGGCGGTGTTCGAGTTCCGCCCGTCGGCGATCAATTGCACGCCCGCCTCCAGGCCCAACGCCAGCCGCCGCTCGAAATCCTGGTCGATCTGGATCACCAGCAACGCGCGCCGCTGGTTGATATAGGTGGCAATGTCCGCCGGCCGGTGCAGCTCGGCCACGCGGCGGAACACTCCCGAACCGTCCAGCCGCGCCAGCACTTCGCGCGAGGCCGCACTGCGGTCCTGATCGAGCACGGCATACGGCACGTCGTTCAGGTCG
>JBBDNX010000645.1:0-12743 GCA_040877345.1 Pirellulales bacterium | reverse complement strand
CGTAAGACCAGGGAGTAAAGCTCCATGGCCAGACGATCGGAGATGCCACGGTCGCGCCACAGACCATCGGCCAGCCCCATGTGGAACAGCCAGAGCGATCCGGACTGCTGAAACCCCAGCGCGGCCGCCAGCGCGCGGTCGCCTTCAGCCGTGCTCCCCTGTTGATACATCGTCAAGGCCGAGACATAGTTCAGCCGGGCGCCCAGCTTGCTGTTGGGCATGTCGGTGCGGCCCATGGCGGCCCGGGCATCGGCCAGCGCGGCGGCCGCGGCCTTGGGCTGGTTCAAGGCGCAGTGATTCTCGGCCAGCAGCACCAGCAGCGTGGCCTGCAACGTTTTGAGCCGCTGGGCCCGGGCCCAGGCGACCGCGGTGGCCAGCGGCGGGTACAAGCCGGGACGGTTGGCCACCAGGTGCGTTTGCAGCCCATAGGCGAAGGCCTCTTCAAGCACTCCGACGTCACCGAAGTTGACGGCCGCATAGGTGGCCTCGCCGAAGTAGTTTTCCGCGGCGGCGAAATCGCCTGACGAGAGCGCCAGGCGGCCCAGCTCCAAAAGAATCGTGGGAGTGAGAGGGTGGTCGAACTGGCCGGCGGCCACCACGCCGTGCTCCAACACGGTGCGGGCCTGGGTGTCTTTTCCGGCGGCCGCGTAGGCCAGGCCGAGCTGCGCGTCGATCCAGGCTTCCGACCAGTGATTGGGCCGACTGGGACGCCTGGCCAGCACGGCAATCAACTGGCCCGAGAGCGGGTCGTGCGGACTCACCGGACCCATCAGCTCGCGGCGCCGCCTAAGAGCCAACGACGTGCAGCGGACGATTTCCTGGACACTGACGGAGTAGAGCACGGGAGGTTGCACCACGCCGCCGCGCTGCACCTGCTCGATGTTGTTGAGCCGTCCCTGCTCGATCAACGTCGTGTCCTGGAACTGGCCGACCCGCGCCAGCCGTTGCGATTGCCCCCACGGCACTGGCGTGACCCTGCCGCGGTTTGCCGGACGAATGGCAGGCGGGAATTGGACGCGCAGCATCCACTCCGAATAGGCCACGTACAGTTTCAGTGCGGCGTTGTAGTGGTCGAGCGCCAGGCCCAGTTGGCCCATCTGGTAATAGCATTCGCCCGTCATGGTGTGGAAGCAGATCGAGTCGATCCAATGGTTGCCCGGACCGTTTTTGATCGCCCCGCGACCCTCGGCACGGAAGGCTTTCAGGGCTTCGCGGTACTCGCCGTCGTAATAAGCGTGGAAGATGACAAAATACGAAGGCCGCGGCGCCGACCGGGTAGCAACGGCTTGCGGCAAAGCGTCCTGGGACCATGCCGTCTCGGGCCGGACGAGTCCGATCAGCGATAGCAGGATCAGTCTGCGGACGATCTTCCGGTGCGACCCGTGCCGGCTGCCCGTGCCCGACCTGGTTGCCCGATTCTCCTGGCAGGTGCCAACCATTGCTCTACTCCCCGAATGGCCGCCGGACTTTGATTGACAGCTTCATTCTAGCGAGTGGCAAGGGCTGGGGCGCGAAAATGGGGGGTTTCCGGAAGGTTTTCCCTGAAACGAATCAAGTTGCCTCGCCCCTTGGACGATAACGATGCTGTCAATTTTGCCGCTGCCAACGATCGTAACGCCTGGATGGGCTCCAGCCGACGCGAGGCGCCTGCCCACGGAGCGAAACAATGGAGACAGTGACGATGAGGCAATTCCCCGCTGGGCACCGGCTCAAACGGCTGTTGGGAAGCCTGGGTTGCACGGCCGCCTTGAGCTTCAGCGGTTGCCAGGTGGACATCGGCGGCCAGACGCTGCCCAGTCCCTATTGGCAGACCGACGACGTGCAGTACTTCCCAGCCGGGCCGGAGTTCAAGCTGAGCCGCGAGGCGGCCGCGATGGCCGCCTTCCAGGACGAGCAGTTACGAGCCGGCCTGGTGAACCCTGGAGGCGTGCCTGGCGGAGTTCCGGGTGGTCCGGTGCCAGCCGTTCCGGGCGACATGCCGCCGGACGTTTTGCCCTGAGATAGACCTTTCGGCGCGGCGCGAGCCGACGGTTCGCACCGCCAGCAATTTTTCGTCGAGCGCCGACCGCTGGCATCCTAGTCGGCAAGGTTCGTGGCAGGGATCCCATGGATCCATGCCCGTGCCGGCCCTGGTGGCGCTGGGGGGGACGGCGCCCTTCGCTCCTGACGTCCAAGATGCGCCGCAAAACGCGTCTCTTGGGCGTCAGGTGAGCGGAGGGAATTGAGAAAAGGCAGAAGGCAGAAGGCAGAAGAGAGAACCGGCGCGAAGTCCCGTAAGCGCCAGAGGCTATTGCGGACGATTCGATGATTTCGGTTGAGCTAGCGCAGGCCTTCGAGCAGTGGTCCAACGACCTGTTGGTCTGGATCGGCTTTGGAACGCTGGCCGGGCTGCTGGCTAATGCAATCATGCCGGGACGCGATCCGGGCGGCGCCGGGACGACTCTGTTGATGGGCATCGGCGGCAGCGTGATCGGCTCGGGCACGCTGATGTACTTTTCCGACGGTCAGCGCGTGACGCCGATCAGCCCGCTGGGATTCGTGGTGGCCACGGCGGGAGCGTTCATCCTGCTGTTTTTCTACCGCCTGCTGGCGGGCCGCTTTTTTCATGAGGGGGCCGGTGCACACCGAGGCGAGCCGCCACGGGGCCCGTATGCTCGCCGCCGTCGCCGCGACCATGTCTATGAAGACTGACTCGCTCGAGCCAGCCGGCCAGGCAGCGCTCTAGCCATCGCAGCCGCAGCTTGGGGCCGAACCCCGCAAAGTGCGTGTAGCGATAGCTCGTTTCCAGCGCCGGCCGCCAATGGCGCTTGCAATCGAGCGGCCCCGGCCCCAGATCGATCTCAGTGTCGCCCCGTTCGAAGCTGTCGTCGATGACGTGCCGCATCAGCACGCTGAGGGCATTGTCGGTTGTGGCGAGTGCGTCGCAGCCCATGCGTAACACCGAGACTCGCCCCTGGAAATGATAATTGTAGGCAAAGGCCAGGGGCCGGCCCGCCAGGAGGAGCAGGTTCAGATCCAGCCCGCCGGCGTGCACCGCCGCCCGATGGGCATCGTGCAGGAAGGCACTGATCGGCGTCCGTGCGGGAGTGATTCCACGGTACGACTCTCCCTGCCAGCTCCGCTTGGCAATTTGCCCGCAGGCGTCGTACAAATCCCAGCGAGTATCGCGATCGTCGAAGGCGGCGCCCAGCGGGCGATAACGCACGTAGCTCAACTCTCCCGCCGCGGCCAACCGCTTTTCGCCGCGGGCCAGCGTGTCGCGCCAGCGGCTGCCCAGGGCCGACCAGTAGCCGTGCCGGCCGCCCGCCAGGTCGATGATGGCCGACTGGCTCCAGGGCTGCCCATGGGCGGAGAATCCGGCGGCCAGCATGGCCGACTCGGTCCGAGGCGCGTCCGACCCGCGGTTCACCCAACGGAGATCGAGCAGGTCCCAGTCCCTCTTGGTCCGGCTGATGTGGCTGAGCACCGTGGCAAGGGTCGCGGCCGGTTGCGGGCCAATGGGGGAATGGAACGCGCCCCAATCGTTTGATGGGTACGCGAGCACGCGCACGCGTCGGCCGCGGGTCCACTCGGTTCGCACGGCCAGCGGCAAGATGCCCAGGTATCGGCCGGCGGAGCGGGCCACGAATACCCGCAGGCGCTGATGCTGTCCCCAGTGCCGCCACCAGGTCCTCAGCCACTCGAGCGACTGAAAAAACGAGGCCTGGCGGGTCTCGGCCAGCAGGCACTTCCAGACAAGGCCCAGGCGGTCCAGTTCTTCAAGGTCGTTGATTTCGGTGACATGCGCCAATGGCATCTCCCTGCGGCGGCCATTCATCCCGATGCGGACCGATCCATGGATGCAAGCACCGTGCCAGAGGCTCGAAGGTGGAACGCGTCGGAGCGCTAAGGTAGCGCTAAGCATTGCACCTGGGCGGTTTAGCCTCCGCGGGAGTTTTCGGCTTGCGGTGGCCGATGTTCAGTGTGGCAGGGTCCGGATTCAACGCGAGCGTTGCCTTTTCGCCACGCGGACGGCGAGGCGATCCTCCTTCGGCGGATCGGCGGCCTTGAGGCCTGGGGCAACGATTTACGACGAAACGGCTCGCCCGCTGCGCCCTCCGCGCCCGACGATCCGCACTCCGCGTTTTTCTTCCTTTCTCCTTCATCCTTGCTCGTTCCTCCTTTATGATGCTGCCAACTCTGTGCAATAACTCTGTGCAATAAGTCTGTGCCATGCCCGTCACCTCACAGGGAGAACTTTCACGGTGGGCCATCATCAAACCAAAGAGCATCGTCGCGGTAGGCATTCGTATCATCAGATCGGCCTGGTGCGCGGTCAGTTCGGCAACGTGCCCGAGGACTCCTGGCTCGATTGGATCGCCAAGACAGGCTTCGACGGCTGGGAAGAGGCCAGTTGGGAACTCGACCTGGGCCGTTGCGGCGACGACGCTGGGGCGAAGGCTTATGCCGCCGAGCGGGGGGCCAAGGCCAAGAGCCGCAACCTGGAGATCTTTTCCGTGGCCGGCCACTTGCAGGGGCAGGCCTTAGGCGACGAGCCGAGCGCCAAGACCATCCAGTTCCTGGGGGGCGAATCGGCCGAAGCGTACGGCCGCTGGCGGGCGGCGGGCAACAGTCCGCCTCGCACCGATCCGTTCTTCGTGCCGGCCGAGGTGGCCGACGTCGTGCGGCGGCAGGCCCGAAACGCGCTGGTGGGTGCGGTGCGGCTGGCCCGTTTTTTAGGTGAGTTGCAGGACCGCGTGGTGCCGGTGTCCGGGTTCGTCGGTTCGCCGGCGCACTGTTGGAGCCACTGGTTTTTGTTTCCGCCGCTGCCCAAGTCGATCGGCGGGCACGAGATTCCCGATGTTTTCCGCGTGAGTCTGGAGCTGCTGGTGGAGCGTTTCGCGCCGGTGTTCCAGGCCTGCCTGGACCATGGCACCACGTTCGACCTGGAGTGCCATCCGAGCGAGCGGGCCATGGGCGACATCGCCAGCGCGGGCGACTACCTGGCGGCGGTGGACGCGGCCGGCTTCGCCAAGGCGGCCGGTTTCAACTTCGACTGCTCGCACATGGAGTGGCAGGGCGTCTCGGGCGTCGACTTCATCCGCCACTATGGCGACCGGATCCACTGCGCGCACATCAAGGGCGTGCAGGTGGCGCGCGGCTATACGCGGAACGGCCTGTTGGGCGGGCACCGCCCGATGGGCGACAAGCACAACGGCTGGAACTTTGTGACGGCAGGCACTGCCCGCGATGCGACATCGACCGAGGAGTTGATGGTCGAGTTGAACCGGGCCGGCTACAGCGGCGCCGTTTCCATCGAGTGGGAAGACAACGACGTCGAGCAGCACGCCGGCGCCCGCCAGGCTTTGGCGAACGTTCACCGCGCCGACCAGCCGCCCAGCGGCATGCGCCACGACGAGCAGCTCAAGGCCTGAGGTTTCGCAGAGTGGGGAGGTGCTCCGGGCAAGACGGCCAAAGGATGGGGCACTTCTTCGCGGTCCCGACACGTCGGGACCTTCAAGCAGTGGCACTCGGGGTGGACAAAGGATGCGGGCACTGCTTCGCGGTCCACCCGGCGCGCCGGGATCGGGACCTTCAAGCAGTGGCACTCGGAAGAACGGCTTACCGGCTCAGGTTGACCGGGGTCGTGTCGGGCTTGGGCCGCACCGACGCGCCGACCGCCACCGGATCGGCCGTCGCTTTGCCGGTCTGGGTCTTGAGCCAGGTCTCCAGCTCAAGGCCCTTGTCCTGCACCGATTTGGCAAGATCGGTCAGGCTGAGCTTGGTGTCGCCGGAGATGACCACGATCTCGTCGATCTTCGTCACCAGGCCGTCGATCAACTGACGGGCCGCGTCGTTGTCGGCTGCGGCCCGCAGGCCGCGATTGGCGGCAGGCGGTTCCCCGCGGCCGACCAGGGCGGACTTGACCTGGGTCAGTTGGTCCACCAGTTCCGCCGCCAAGATTTCCCGCAGCTTGGGAGGCGCGGCAGCGGTGTCGACTTCCGCAGCCGTTTGGGCATTGGCCTTGGAAATATCGACCACCAGGCTGGCCAGGTCGGCCGCAATCTTGCCGACCCCGTTGGCGGGGAAGCTCTTGGGCTCCAAGGCGCCCAGCGATTCGGCCGCCTGGCAGCGGACCCAGATCTCGCCGTCGGCTTGAGCCACCAGCCCGGCCAAGGCCTGGCAGACTTCGGGCAGATTGGCTTCCGGCCCCTGGGCGGCCAGTGTTCCGAGCACGTCGGCGGCCATCATGCACAGCCAAAGATTACCGTCCTTGCTCTTATTCTCGGCTGGTTCCTTGGCCGTGACGAGCTGGAGCATGGCATCGACCACCCCTTTGCGGACGTTCTGGGCCATATTGCTCTCGGCATGGCGGACGATGCCTCGCAGCGCCGTCACGCGAACCACGTCGTGCTGGTCTGTGTCTTGGACGGCGTCGAGCAACACCGGCAGAGCCTCGGGCAATGGCACGGCCCCCGCGCCGCCGGGCCGCGGCTCCTGCCGATTCAAGTCGGCCACGATCAGCATGCAGTTGGCACGGGCGGCCGGGTGATAGCCATCGTCCAGGGCGATTTTTGGCATTTCGCTGAGCAAGAGTGCATTGAGCTGGGTATGCAAATCGGGCGCGGACGCCTGACCCAACCTCGACAGGAGTCTCTTCAGATCGCTGCGCTTGTCGGTCAGCGATGCCAGGTTTTCCTTCCAGGTAAGCTCGGCCACCCGGAAGCGGAAGTAGTCGTCGAACAGCTTTTGGTCGTCGGCATTGTCCACCCGACCGGTAGTCGCTAATCTGAAGAGGGCGGATCGGGCACCGCGCGGCTCGGCGATATCGATCTTCTGACCGCCCGGCCCCTCCAGCACGCGGATCTCATCGTATCCGCCATTGCTCGCGTCTTGGGCCGGCAGCCTCGAGCCCAGCAGCATCACGGATGCAAAGGCACACAGGGCCAGCGGCCAGCGAAACGGCGTGGAGGTGTTTGTTTTCATGGACCAAAATCCTAGCTGCCGTTGAAGCGGCGGACAAGCATCCGATTGTCAAGGTAGTGCAAGCGGCCCGTGTGGCGCATGGAGCCCCGCGGTGGGCCTGCGAAAACCCGCATCCCCATCCAAAGCCGGATCGGACAACCCGGAGCGGCAGGCAATTGACGTGACGGCCGTGGCGGCGCGCGCCCACCCAAAACCCAAACCGTCTCTGTTCCTTTTGTACCCACTTGTTGCCCCGCAACACTCAAGTACCGTTGCCTGCTACACTACCGCCGCCGACTCTTGCGCGATGAAGTTGTCCGAATGAGGCCGGGATTGAGAGCGCAAAGCCGAACGACAACAGGTGTTGAGGCAACACCACTTACTTTGTAGGCTACCACCGGGGGTGCCGAATTGTCAAGTTGATTCGCCTCGGCGGCCTGGCCATTTAGCCCCCTTGCGGTGCCTCCTGCGCGTTGAGCGAGTTGCCCCATGACGCTCCTGTATAGCGACCCGGTCTTCCTGAAACATCAAACGGGGACTCACCCGGAGCGGGCCGAACGATTGCGGCAAGTGACTGCCGAGCTTGCCCGGACCGGGCTCGACGCCCGCTGCCGCCGCCCTGCCTGGCAGGGCGTCTCGATGGCCCGGCTGGCCCGGGTCCACGAGCCCGATTATGTCCAGCGGGTGGCCGAGCTCGCCGCCCAGGGGGGTGGGCGGATCGAGCAGGACACGATCGTCAGCCAGGCCTCGTACAACGTGGCGCTGATGGCCGCCGGGGCGGTTGCGGATGCCGTCGAGCGAGTGGTCCGGGGTGAAGACGAGCAAGCCTTGTGCCTGCTCAGGCCGCCGGGCCACCACGCCTTGAGAGACGATGCCATGGGCTTCTGCCTGTTCAACAACGTGGCCATCGGTGCTCGGCTGGCCACCGCCGAGCTGGGTCTCGACCGGGTGCTGGTGGTCGACTGGGACGTACACCACGGCAACGGCACACAGGACGCGTTTTATCGGGATGCGCAGGTCGGCTACTTTTCGATCCACCGTTGGCCCTTCTATCCGGGAACCGGCCGCGCTGAAGAGACAGGAGCGGGCCCCGGTTTGGGCACGACGCTGAACGTGCCTGTCGAAATGGGCACGCCGCGCAAGGTCTACCTGGAGCGCTTCCGCGCCGCGCTGGAACAGATTGCCTCGCGCATCCGCCCCCAACTAGTGCTCGTCAGCGCGGGCTTCGACAGCCATCGCGACGATCCGGTTGGCTCGCTCGGCCTGGAGACCGAAGATTTTGTGCCTTTGACCCAGGCCGTGCTCGACGTGGCCGACGAGCACGCCGCGGGAAAGATCGTGAGCGTGCTGGAAGGCGGTTACAACCCGGGTGTGCTCGCCGGCTGCATCGAGCTGCACCTGAGCGAAATGCTGGCCCGCGACCGGCAAAAGCCGAAGGACATGGAATGAATACCGAAAGCCGCGACAAGCTGATGGCCGACGTCGAGGCCTTTTGCACCGAGCTGCGCCCCATCGAGGAGCTGTGCTACGTCGAGCATCGCTACAACGACCAGACCGTGCCGCTGGCCAAGAAGCACGGGTTGCTGGCGATGCCGGTGAGCGAGCGGTACGCGGGGCGCGGCGCCGACGCGGTCACCTACTCGCGGGCCCTGGCTCGCATCGGCCGCGAGGGGACCGGCGTGCGGACCTTCTTCTCCGGCCATACGTCGATCGGCGAGTACCCGATTCTGCGGTATGGCAACACCGATCAGCATCAGCGATACCTGCCCCGCGCGGCGGCGGGCGAGTGCATCCTGGCTTTCGGACTGACCGAGCCGGATGCCGGCTCGAACCCGCTGGAGCTCACCAGCACCTACCGGCGGAAGGCCGGCGGCTTCGTCCTCAACGGAGTCAAGTATCTCATCAGCAACGGCGCGATTGCCGACGCGGTCATCGTCTTCGCCTATCCAGAGGATCGCCAAGGGAAAGCGCGGCGGATGAGCGCCTTTATCGTCGACACGGCCGGCGAAAGCTTCGAACGGGAAGACCTGCCGAGCAAGATCGGCATGTTCACGGCCAACACCGGCATGTTCCAGATGACCGACCATCCGGTGCCGGGCGAGAACCTGCTCGGCCGGGAAGGAGACGGCTTCCGCATCGCCATGGGAACGCTGGTCTCAGGCCGCTTGAGCGTGGCGGCCGGCTGCGTGGGCGTGATCGAGGATTGCCTGGCCGAAGCCCTTTCCTATGCCCGCAGCCGCCATCAGCATGGCAAGGCGATCGGCAAGCACCAGTTGATCCAGGACCATCTGGCCCAGATCGAGCAGCACCGGGTCGCGAGCGAGGCCATGGTCACGCGTGCCGCCCAGGCCAAGCACGCCAGCGACCTGGCGGCCCATGACGAACAACTGGGCCAGCAGGCCGACCTGGCCGTGGCGCAGGCCAAGTTGTTTGCTTCCAACGCGGCCTGGGATGCCGCCGACAGGGCCGTACAAGTGTTTGGAGGGCGTGGCTTTTCCGAGCTGTATCGCGTGGGCAGGCACTTGCAGGACGTGCGCGTCTGCCGGATCTACGAAGGGACCGACGAGATCTTGAAGCTCAAGATCGCTTCCTGCCTGCTGGGCAAGGATTTTGCGGCCTTCCGCTAGGCGGCCGCTTCGCCCAGCCGCTGGCGGACCTGCTGCCAGGCATGCCGGATGGTCCGCTGGGCGGCCGCGCTGACCAGCGCCGGGCTGACGCTGGTGATCAGGCCGGTCATCTCTTCGATCCGTCCCGTCCAGAACAAGCGCGACCCGGTCCCTTCCGGCTCGATCGCCAAGTTCGAAGCCAGCCGCATGCCGACGCCGATGCCTTGCGCCGATACTTGCATGGTGGCCGATTTGGGCGGCACGAGATCGGCCAGCGAGATCGCCAGCTTCATCGTGCCGCGCAAGAAGGAGAATCCCGGCCGGACCACGCATTTGAGCGAATGTTCGCCGGTCCGCTCGGCCGACACCAGGTCGGGGATGCTGGCCGCCAGCGAGTCCAGGTCGGTGAGCAGGTCGTACAGTCGCCGCGGGTCGGCCTGAAACAGTTCCTGGCCGCTGAACTCTTGGAGCGATGAAGTCATTGAGGGCCGGGTTTCTCTTCCTTGGCCGGCACGTCGTCGAATGAGGGCTTCTCG
Source organism: Pirellulales bacterium (assembly GCA_040877345.1). Taxonomy (GTDB): domain Bacteria; phylum Planctomycetota; class Planctomycetia; order Pirellulales; family JAICIG01; genus JBBDNX01. The sequence goes on along the minus strand of JBBDNX010000645.1, from coordinate 2,656 downwards.
TCGCCGGGCTTCTCGTCCGCCGCGGGCTTCTGTTCCTGGACCTCCTTGGCGTTCTTCTTGGGCCGAGCGCGCTTCTTCCCCTTTCCGACCAAGGGCTCGACCAGCTTGATTTCGACCCGATCGGCCACCACCTTGCCCGGCTGGTACTGCTTGCCATCGACCGTGATCTCGTCGCCAAGCCGCACCAGGCCGTAGTTGCTCACGTCGACCGTAATTTTCGCTTCCTCGGCCAGCTTGAGCTTCAAGGTCTTGCCGGGCACGGCGACTTGCAGGTTGTCGTTGCGAAAGCCGCGGACCTGTCCGACCACGATGTACGGGACCGGTCCTTCCTGTTCCTTGGGGTCTTCGCCCGGCACCAGGTCGGCTTGCGCGCCGGGCTGCACCACTTCGGACAGCTCGACGATGGCCAGCTCAGTCAGCTCGCCCTGCGGCCTGCCCTGCTTGTTCAGTTCGACCGAAAACCGCACCCAGAGCCCGTTGGTCAAAAAGCTGGGGTCGGCCGTGCCGGTCACCGTGACCCTGGTATTCATGGGATGGATGCCAATCACGTAGCGCTCGTCGGCATCGTTCTTCATCTGGATGAAGCCACGGATGGCCTTCTCGATTTTGCCCGACCCCGAGAACGGCAGATACGGCTGCTCTTGTGCAGCCACAAGGTTTCCGGCCAGCAACATCAAGATGGCTGGCAGGGCGGCGAAGACTCGGCGAGACGACATTTTGCGGGCCTCCTGAATTAAACCTACAAACCGGACCGGAAAATGGCGCAGGTTGCCGCCCGTGTCGGCTTCCAATCGCCACCATAGCATGGCTTGCCGGAGCTTGCCAAGCTTTGGGCCGGAGACTTGCTGTCCAGATTCTCTTCTGGCCTCGCCGCGGCCCCGTCCCAAGCCCCTGTCGCGATAAGGGCCGCCTGTTAAGATGAATGCTATGAATTTTCCGAATACGTGGCCCGCCGACTGTCCGCCGCCAGATGCCGTGGACGCCGATGGCGAAGTGTTCCGCCTCGTCAACAACAATCCTCCGGCGATGGTCGACGTCGCGAGTCACGCGGAGACGGGCAGACTGCCCAGGGCTCCCGCCTGCCTAAGATGCGGCTTGTCCGTCTTCCGAGAGATTCGAGACGCCACCCATCAACGGTTGCTGCTGCCCAAGCTCGGCAAACTAATTGCACGGGCCATGCTCAAAGCGGAACACGGGAAGACGCGACTGACGACAGGCCGGCAGCCCACGCATACGACTTGGTGGGCCTATGAGAGCGTGAACAGGGCAGCCCTTTTCTCAGTCCTGACAGAGGAGGGGTGAAGCGTGTGGACCATTGCCGGCAAGCCGATTGATCCGGCTCGGTTTCGGCCATTTGAGGCGGTCGACGTGCTGTACGAGTTCGATGGTCCTCGAGTTTTCACTATGTACGATGCCGAGGGGGAACTGAACCTCGCCTATTGGTCTGATGAAAATGAGACCGTTTACCGCTACGTGGTAGTTCCCACGACGGAAAAGATCCTAGACTCGCTGCGCAAGGGGAGCCTCAGCGTATTCGATGCCTTGAATCAACCCCGCTGCTGGCTTTGCGACATCTCGCCGAACGGTGACATTTCCCAGTGCCAGCGGGTCGATTTCGAGGCCATCCCACGGGACTCTCTTCCCGTCCCCGGCACCATGCTGCTGCCGTCGCTGGGTCCACAGCTCGTTGACCTCGAAGGTCGGATCCGCGAACTCGATAAGGATCGGCTGAGCTTTGACCTGCGGGACATCGAAGGAAGGACCCAAACGCAACGGTTCATGTTTGACGCAGAGCTTCTCGATGAGGTCGTCCAAGCCTTTCGGGAAGATGCGCGGGTAAGGGTCGCCGGACGTAGCTTTCCCGCCAAGAACGTGGCCTATGCATTGACCCTATCAAGGATGGCAGAACGCGACGAGTAGCCCCGACGGTTGCCAGACCTAGGCCGCACCGCGACAATAAATGCTGGAGCAACCGCGCGAGGGCGCGGTTTACCCGCTTCTCTCGATGGCCCATCAGACGCAACCTACTCGCCAGGCGGTGGCATGAGCGGCGACGACAACCGGATTACCGTTCCAAAGTTCACGGCCTTCAAGCGGTCCGGCCACAAGATCAGCATGCTGACGGCCTACGACTACACCATGGCCAGCCTGCTGGACGCGACCGGCATCGAGGGGATCCTCGTCGGCGACAGCATGTCGATGGTCGTGCAGGGACATCCGAACACCCTTCCGGTCACGCTGGACGAGATCATCTACCATGCCGAGATGGTCGGCCGCGCCGTGCGGCGCGCCCTGGTGGTGGTGGACCTTCCCTTCCCCGGCGGGCACCTGGGCACGTACAAGGCGGTCGAGCAAGCGGGCCGCATCCTGAAGGAAACGCGTTGCCAGGCGGTCAAGCTGGAAGGGGGCGCCGACCAGGCCGAGGTCATCCAAGCGCTGGTTGCCGCGGGCATTCCCGTGATGGCGCACTGCGGGTTGCGGCCCCAGAGCGTGCACCTGCTGGGGGGCTACCGCGTCCAGCGCGAAGAAGAGAAACTGATGGCCGACGCCCGGGCGGCGGAGTCGGCGGGCGCTTTTGCCATCGTGCTGGAGTGCATCCCCGCCGAGCTGGCCGCGAAGATCACGGCCGCCGTGTCGATCCCGACGATCGGCATCG
>JBBDNX010000644.1:0-2315 GCA_040877345.1 Pirellulales bacterium | reverse complement strand
CGCGGACGGGTCCCACGTCGGAAGCCGTCAGCGAGGCAAAGCCGGCGGCGTCGGTGGCGCAGGCCCAGAAGATCGGCGCCGCCAGCGTTCCGCCGGCCAGTTCGAGCGCCGCGCGAGGCGTCAGCCCCATAGCGCGGGCCCCACGAAAGCCCAGCACCAGGTGCACGACCGTGGCAATTCCGATCACGGTCACGATGGCCCATAGCATCGAGCTGACCAGGCTCAACTCCAGGCCGGCGGCGACCAACGTGGCTTGCGTCCAGACCAGCGCGGCGCCGACGACGGCCATCGGCACCAGCACCCAGCGGAGACTGCGGAAAAAGAAGAGGATCGTCACCATCAACAGCGTTGTGGACACTGTGCCCAGCAGCCGGCCATCCTGGTCGAGGTAGCGGAAACCATCGACGACCATCACCGGCTCGCCGGCCAGGACGCCCGTAGAGTCGTGCTGCTCGACCAGCATGCGGAGGCGGTCGACGGTGGCCGTTCGATCGTCGCTGGCCTGCTCGGGGCGCAGCACGCAGACAATTGCGGCGGTTTGCAAGTCGGCGCCCACCGTGTAGCCCTCGCTCACTTCGAGAAACCGCTTCTTGAACCGCTCGACCTGCTCCCTGAAGAGCCGGATCGGCGGAAACAGAATCAGCCTGGCTTCCGCCAGGCTGAACGCGCCTGCCACGCCAGGCACGCCGGCCAGCTCTTGCGCGAGTTTTTCGAGACGGTCGATTCCCTGCCGCGTGAGCAAATCGGGATCGACATAGGCCGCCAGGGCGATCTCGTTGCCGCCGAAGGTCCGCTTCAGCTTGCGATAAGGCCCGAGCACCGGATCGTCGGCGGCGAACATGTTTTCGATCGAGCGATCGAACGACAGGCTCCGCCCGGCCCGCCAGGCCGCCGCCGACAGAACGAAGGCCAGGGCCAACAGCGGCCAGCGGCAGGCGATCAGCCAGCGGCTGACGCGCCAGGATGCCGAGCGATCGCCCTCGGGGGCAGGGGTGGCCATCATCGAGCCTCGCACTGTTCACGGGTACGCCGAGCGTATTCTATCGGCAAGGCCCGCTTAAAGCTGCCCAACTCGATGCAGGCCGCCTCCCCGCTTACACTTGAGGCATGGCTCGCCGGCGGACCGTCTGGGTCTTGGGATTGATTTTGTTCACGCTGCTGGTGCGCGGCGGCTGGCTCGCGCTGACGGCGGAGCAGCTCGCCGCCGACCCCGACGGCTACCGCGCGCTGGCCGAGAACCTGCTCGAGCACGGCCTGCTGGGCTCGGGCGGCCGGCCGACCGCTTATCGCCCACCGCTCTATCCGCTGCTGCTGGCCGCCTGCCTGGCCATGACCGGCAGCCCATGGGTCATCGGCCTGGTGCACCTGTTGCTCGGTGCAGCCACGGTGCTGGTCACCTTTTGGCTGGCACTGAACTGGCTCAATGCACCAAGCTCCAACGTAAACCAGAAAGCAGAGGCCAGAATCCAAACCGGCATCGCCTGCCTGGCCGCCGGGCTGGTGGCCTGCGATCCGATCCTGCTCAACCAGGCGTCGCTGGTGATGACCGAAACTCTGGCGACGTTTCTGGCGGCCCTGTGCCTGGCGGCCCTGACGCGGTTGGATCGGCAGCCCGCGGCGATGCGCGCTCTAGTGACCGGCATCTGCCTTGGGCTGGCCTCGCTGTGCCGCCCGACGTTCCTGCCGTGGACGTTGGCGGTTGTGCTGTGGTCGGCATGGCGGCTGGAGGCGTGGGCCGTGCGAGCGAGGGTGGCCGGCACACTGTGCCTCGGCGCCGGCCTGGTGTTGAGCCCCTGGGCGGTCCGCAACCAGCGGCACTTTGGCCGGCCCGTGATCTCGACGACGCATGGCGGCTACACGCTGCTGCTGGGCAACAATCCATCGTTCTATGCACACCTGGCCGACAGCTCGCGGCACGACGTGTGGAAGGCGACCGAGCTTGACGAACAGGTCCGTCGCTGGCGGCTGGAGAGCAAGGGGAACGAAGTCGAAAACGACCGCCGCGAATACCGCCGTGCGTGGCAGAACATCGCCCGGCAGCCGGGAATGTTCGTGCGAGCCTGCACCCAGCGGGTTGGGCGCCTGTGGGCAGTGGCCCCCAGGCCGATCGAGGACGGCCAGGCGTTTGGGCGTGACAGGTTCCGCCTGGCAGTCGCCGCCTGGTATGCCGCCCTGTATTTGTTGGCAAGCTTGGGAGTCTGGGCCATCGGCAGGCGACTGCTGCGTCGGCCATGGGTTTGGGGGCTCTTGCAAGCTGCCACGTTCACGGCCGTGCACACGCTGTACTGGAGCGACATGCGGATGCGGGCCCCGCT
>JBBDNX010000643.1:0-12783 GCA_040877345.1 Pirellulales bacterium | reverse complement strand
TACCCCCCACCTCCAGCACCTGGCCGGGCAGCACTTGCGCCGCCTCGATCCGCCGGCCGTCGACCCGCGTGCCGCGGCTGCTCAAAAGATCCACGGCCCAGAGCATGTCCTGATCGTAAAACAGCACGCAATGGGTTTTCGACACCTTGGGATGAACCAGGCGTAGCGTGCTGGGCGACAGGCGGCCCACCAGCGTCAACTGCCGGCGCCAACTTTTTTCGACCAGCGGCCGCTGGTCGCCCTGCGACTCGATCCGCAGCCGCAACGTGCCGCCTGCCGCACTCTCCCGCGCGCGGGGATCCAGATCCACGTGGCGCGGGGGCGGACCCTCATCATCAAAACTGGCGTTGATTCGATACGGTCCAAGTCTGGCGTGGACTTTGGGGCGCAGCCAGCCATTGGGAGGGGCCGCCGCCAGATTGCCCGACTTCAGCCCCAGGCAATAGATGCCCTGCTCGGTAGCGTGCAGGTAAAGACACTGCCCGGGCACGTCGTCCCCGCGAAGCACCACTTCGCAGTCGGGATGGCTGCCTACGCGGGCAAATGGTTTGTCGACGTGCGTGACAACGGGCGTGCCATCGGGGCCCCGCACGGTCACCACAATCCGTCGGGCGCACCACAGAGCGGGCCGCGACAACAGCACCGCTTCGATCATACGGTTGCCCCTCCAAAGCAAAAGCTATCTCAAGGCTGCTCGTTCCAATCGATCTAGTCTAGTCACCGATTACAACCGCCGAAAGTGGTTTGCCGGCAGAACTTGCCTATATTTCCCGGTCCACGGGACGGCCCAGGGCGCGTGCGACCCTTATTCAATGGGGTGGCCGTCGGCTGCCGGACAGGCGCAAATCTAGACCCAAGCACGACTTTCAATTTGGCGCGCAGCCAAAGCAGTCCCCCGTCCCCTAGCGCGCGGCTAACTGCCGGGCCAGGTCGCGGATTTCCCGCAGCACCGCCACGTGGCCGGGCGACCAGACCGAAAGGCGACGCGCCTCTTCGTCACCCAGGCCGGACGTACGCGAGTGCCGCAGCCGCGAAAGGATCATGTCCCGGATCCGCGCCGCATCGCTCACCCCCTCGATCAACCCGCGGTGGCCGGTCATCGAGGCCGTGCCGTGAGCACCGGCCTTCACCCCGCCGCCGCCGGCCGTGTCGACGCGCACGTCGGCGATCCCGAACCAGCGCTGGAGAGGCCCCTGGTTCACCTCCACGTTCTGCACGTTTTCGAACGTGATCGTCGTCTCGTGGATCACCCAGATGCCGCGCCGGATGCGCAGGCTGCGGCCCGTCATCACGTACCAGGTGGTGTCGTACTGCAAGTGGATGGCAATGTAGGCCACGATGTCCGGCACGATGGCAATGGCCAGGGCAGGCAGGGCGGATATGGCTCCCGCGACGGGCGAGGCGACGGCGACGGCCAGCCAGCCGATCAGGATGGCCCCGTCGAACAAGAGCAACACGACCCAGAACTTGAGCTTCAAATAGCGCAGAAAACCGGCCGAAGGTTGAAAGCTTTCCAGCGACTCACCTGGGGCGGTGGGCAGCTCGGGCGGCCTGTCGGGCACCTTGAACCAACGTACCAGCACGCTCCACACGCCGCGGTAGATCCACCGCGTGGCCTGGTCGACTTTCGCCCCGGCAAGCCGTTTCATCCCCCCGCCTCCCGCCGGCCGGCGAGCTGCACGAGCGCGTCGCGTATCTCGCACAACAGCTCCAGCGGCTCGTCCACCGGCTGCGCCGCCGCGCCTTCTTGCCCCACCGCCACGCCGGCGGCCGATTCCCCCTGCTCGCCACGGGCCCCGCGCATCTTGGCATACAGGTAATCGCGCAGCGCGTCGGCCTCGCGGATCCCCTCGATGCTCATCTCGGGCGCCGAGCTGCCGGAGGCCGTTTGGATCGACACCGTGGCCAGTCCCATCCAGCGCTGCAGGATGTTCCGCGTCAGATGGATGTCCTGGATGCGGCGATAGGTCAGGTAGATCTCCCGCTTGAACAGAATGCCCCAGCTCATCGACACGCCCTCGTCGTCGAAGCGGTACTTCAACGTCTCGTACTTGAAGAACAAGGGGAGGATCGTGATCGGAAACACCGGCCCCGTCAAAAGCGCGATAATCCCATAGTATTTCATCAACGAGGGATCGGGCCTCGTGATCTGCCGCGGATCGAGCCGTTCGGTCATGGTGCGTTTCCTTGCGTCAGCTAGCGGGGCGTAGCCGCGTTCGCCAGAACGCGGGCCGGCGTGAAAAGCTGGCGAGTCCAGCTACGTCCCGGCCAGCGCGGCTACCTCAATTGCGGTTGATTCTCCCCTGCTACAGCGGGGTTTGCAAGCACGGCTGCTCGCAGCCGGTACCGCGCACATCTCTTGACTTAAACGGACTCTTTTCCACAATGAAGTGGTTATCCCGAGCCATGGTGGCCGGGAATCTCTCATGAAGGGAGTCTGAGATGCATCGGGTGCATGGCCGCAAAGCCGGCGAAAGCCACGTCTTCCCATCTCGGTTTTCGCCGATGTTCTCATCTGGGCGGCCGACTTCTGCCAAGCATCCCGCCTTCCGTGCATCCTCTGCCGAACCGGCCGCCTGAGGCGGTCTGGCTCGCAATCGGAGCCGTTACCATGCGATTTCTTTTAGGGTTCTTCGGCGGCGCCATTGCAATCTTGGCGCTGGCCAGTCCCAGCTTGAACCAGCGCACCGCGCGCCGCACACTCCGGCCGCCCGTCAAACCGCGGCCCTTGAGTCGACTGTCGGCCTACTACCGCATCAACCTGAACTGAGGGCGGCGCGCGTGATGACCGGCATTCGCAACGCTTTGCTGGGCGCCGTGCTGGGTGCTCTGGCCGGCTTGGCCGTTTACCATACCCAGCCGGCGCACCTGGAGATGATGAACTTCTTCGGTGTGGCCGCCTTTGCCTCGTTGGGCACGAGCTTCGGCTGCCTGATCTCCGATGACGGTTTGAATCGCCGCCGGCCGTGGTGAGGGGCGTAGCGACCCCATTTTAGGCTCGTAGTGACCCCATTTATGGGGTCCTGGGCGCTGCCGCATATTCAACCAGCCTGGTTGCGTACCCGCGTCGGGGTGCCACTGCTGGCCTGCCCAGCAGTGCCTTCGCGGCGCCTTCAGCCGGCGCCCTTGGACCCGGGCCCGCAAACCTTCCAGTTCAAGATCGTTACCGCAGTCAAGAACCTTACCGTCATCGACAGAACGACCAGGCCAATGGCGAAATCGACGACATCGGTAATGTCGGCAACAGGAATAGCTTGTTGCCGAAAAGCGTCGCGAAGTCGACCCCATAATATCAATGCATAGGTGGCTCCGAAAAGCAGCAGCATGACAGCGGACAACATCCAGAGGCCCCTCTCCGAGCGCCAGCGAGACAGGGAGAGACCTGACGCTCCCAGGCCAATGGCCATAAAACCCGTGATTAGCACGGGCAGATCAGCAAGATGGGCAAGTGCGAACAGTACCATCCCAGCCGACAACCACCACCGTGCTCGATCGATGGTACGTCTTACATACTCCACACGACGAGCCTGACGACATTTTTCCATTGGAACCGGAGGCCGTTGGAGACGGCGAGTGTAAGCACGGGCAAATGACCACACCAAACAGGCCTGAAGTCTGGCAACTTCAGCTACACGTGAACCGCTTTGACCCAGCTTACTACGGACAAGCTACCTCACGCGGAGCGTGAGGGCTACTTTAGGGACCCCATAAATGGGGTCACTACGAACCTTTTAGGAGCTGGCCAGCAAGGGCCGGACCACCTCTCCGTGCACGTCGGTGAGGCGGTGGTAGCGGCCCTGGAACTTGTAGGTCAGCCGTTCGTGGTCGATCCCCAGGCAGTGCAGCAGCGTGGCGTGCAGGTCGTGTACGTGTACCGGATCGCGCGTGATGTTGTAGCAGTAGTCGTCCGTCTCTCCGTACGAAAAGCCGGCCTTGATCCCGCCGCCGGCCATCCAGATCGTGAAACAGCGGGGATGGTGGTCGCGGCCGTAGTCGTCCGCCGTCAGCTTGCCCTGGCAGTACACCGTGCGGCCGAACTCGCCTCCCCACACGACCAGCGTATCGTCCAGCATGCCGCGCTGCTTCAGATCGGCAACCAGCGCGGCCGAAGCCTGGTCGGTGTCGGCCGCCTGGCCGACGATTTGCTTGGGCAAGTTGGTGTGCTGGTCCCAGCCGCGGTGGAACAGTTGCACGGCCCGCACGCCGCGCTCCGCCAGCCGCCGGGCCAGTAGGCAGTTGGCCGCGTAAGTGCCGGGCTTTTTCGATTCCGGGCCGTACAACTCGAAGATGTGCTCCGGCTCGTCGGAGACGTCCGTCAGCTCGGGCACCGAGGTCTGCATGCGGTAGGCCATCTCGTACTGGGCGATGCGGGTGGCAATCTCCGGGTCGCCGAACTCTTCCAGCTTCAGTTGATTGAGCCGTGCCAGGTCGTCGAGCATCCGCCGCCGCGTGGCGCTCCCCAGCCCGGCGGGGTTCGAGAGGAACAGCACCGGATCGCCCACCGAGCGGAACTTGATCCCCTGGTACCGGGTCGGCAAGAATCCGCTGCCCCAAAGCCGGTCGTAGAGCGGCTGGTCGTTGGGGTTGCCGGTGCCGCGGGAGATCATCGTCACAAACGCCGGCAGGTCCGCGTTCTCGCTTCCCAGGCCGTACGACAACCAGGAGCCGATGCTGGGCCGCCCGGCAAGCTGGGCGCCCGTTTGAAAGAAGGTGATGGCCGGGTCGTGGTTGATCGCCTCGGTGAACATCGACTTGACGAAGCAAAGCTCGTCGGCCACGCGGGCCGTGTGCGGCATGAGCTCGCTCACCCAGGCGCCGCTGGCGCCATGCCGGGCGAAGGCGAACTTGCTGGGCGCCACCGGAAAGCTGGTCTGCCCGGAGGTCATACCGGTCAGACGCTGTCCTTGGCGGATCGATTCGGGCAGTTCGCTTGCCCGCAGGTCGGCCAGCCGCGGCTTGTAGTCGAAAAGGTCCATCTGCGACGGCGCCCCCGACTGGAACAGGTAGATCACCCGTTTGGCCTTGGGCGCGAAGTGCGGCAAGCCGGGCAGCCCCATCGTCGGCGAAGCCGAAACCGGCGCGCCCCGGGCCAGGTCGTCGTTCAACAGCGCCGCCAGCGCCGCCAGGCCCAGACCGGTCCCCGCCTTGCCGAAAAAGTGCCGCCGCGTCAACAGCATCCGGCGTTCGTCGATAGGATTCATGGCATCCTGGCTACTTAGCTTAAAAACGTTGATGTGAGTGCCCGTCCTACAGCCTTCAGCCTACAGTCTGCAGCCTGACCTCTGGGGCATGCTGACGCTTTGCCCCAGCCACGCAGCGGCACGCTTGCGCGTTTCTTACTCTTCCTTCCTCCTTCTGCCTTCTGCCTTTCCGGCTTACTCTTTGGTGATCGCCTCGTCGAGGTTCAAGATCAAGCCGGCCAGGGCGGTATAGGCGGCCAGTTCCGCCTGGTCCAAGCCGGAGTCGACTGGAGCTTCACCTGCCGAGACCAACTCAGCAGCCTCGCCGGGATGCTGGCGGTACAAAGCCAGGTGCTCTTCGAGCCCCGCGCGCAGCACCTGGGCCTCGGCCGCCGTGGGGCGCCGCGCCAGCACCAGCCGGAACGCCAGCTCGATTCGTCCGTCCGGCTCCGCCGGCCCGCTGGCCAGCACCCGCTGCGCCAGCACCCGCGCGCACTCGACAAACGTTACGTCGTTCATCAGCGTCAGCGCCTGCAGTGGGGTGTTGGTCCGAGTCTCGCGGACCCAGCACGTCTCGCGCGACGAAGCGTCGAACGTCATCATCGACGGAGGTGCCACCGTCCGCTTCCAGAACGTGTACAGGCTGCGGCGGTGCAAGTCCTCGCCGCTCCCCTGCACGTAATCTTCCTCGGTCAACTCCTGCCACAGGCCGGCCGGCTGATATGGCTTCACCGACGGCCCGCCGAGCCGCTCCATCAACAGCCCGCTGGCCGCCAGCGCCTGGTCGCGGACCGTCTCGGCCGAAAGCCGCAGCCGCGGCCCGCGTGCCAGCAGCAGGTTGTCGGGGTCGCGCTCGCGGAGCTCGGCCGGAACCTTCGACGACTGCCGGTACGTGGCGCTCGTGACGATCGCCCGCTGCAAGGCTTTCACGTCCCAGCCGCTGTCCATGAACCGGCTGGCCAGCCAGTCGAGCAGCTCGGGATGGCTCGGCCACTGACCCTGCGAGCCGAAGTCGTCGACCGTCTTGACCAGGCCGGCGCCAAAATACATCTGCCAATAGCGGTTCACGGCCACCCGCGCGGTCAATGGGTTTTCCGGCGAGACCAGCCAGCGGGCAAACTCCAGCCGGTTGCCGGGGCGAAGCGAACTCTCGCCGGCCAGGCTGGCAGGCAACCCGGCCTCGACCTTCTCGCCTGGCTTGTCGTACTGCCCGCGCACCAGCACGTGCGTCTCGCGCGGCGTGGGCATCTCTTCCATCACCATCACGGTCGGAAAGCTCTCCACCAGCCGCGTCCGCTCCAGCACCAATTCCGCAACCCGCCCCCGCGCCTGCCGGGCTTCGGCCGTCGCGTGGTGCTCGAGATAGTATTCGCGGATTTTCCTCGCTTGCCCGGCACTGCGCTCGTCCGGCGGGATGCCGGCGATGGCGGTAACGGTTTCGGCCGTGGCCAGCACCTCCGCCTGTCCGGCCGGCAGGGCCGCCTTGTAGATCCGCACCTCGTCCAGACGTCCATGGAAACGGCCTCCCGGCCCGGCGCCGCCGCCGATCCTCAATGGCTGCTTCGTCTGGAACGACTGGTTCAGGTCGTCGAGCAGCACGTGCATCGGCTGCGGCTCGCCATCGACGTAGACCCGCATCCCCGCCGCCACGCGCGAGCCGTCGTACGTCACCAGCACGTGCCGCCACTCGCCGGCGTTCAGCGCCGACTGCGTCTCGACGCGGATTGCGTCGTCGAGCCAGCGCTTGACCAGGTTCACTTGCAATTTGCCGTCGACCAGGTGAATGCCGTAGCCGTCGGCCCGCTCTTCATCGGTCATTCGCGATAGGATCGTGCCCCCCTGCGCTTCCGAAAAAACCCAGGCCGCACAGGAGAACTTGTCGTAGAAGCCGAAGTCGGCCACGTCGCCCGCATCGACGTGCACTGTGCCGTCGAAACAAGCCGCCTGCCCCAGCTTTCCGCTCTCGAAAGTCGAGGTGCCGTCGCGGAACTCGGCTGCCGGGCCCCTCCCCTCGTGTTCAGCCAGGTCGCCGTCCAGGGCGTAACACGCAACCAGTCCCTCGGCCGGCTTCAAATCCAAGGGGTCGCCGGCCGCAATCGACACTTCCCAGGCGGCCTGCGATTCGGCCAGCGCGGGTTGCATGTCGTCCAGCCGAGCCCGCTCACGAGCCAGTCGGGCGTCGAGCTCGGCCAATTCGCTTTGCTGATAGGGCGTGGGCGCCTGCACGACCGGCGGCGAGTTGCCGTACTTGATGGCCTTGCCCCGTTCCGGCACGTTATGGAAATAAGCGAAGAGCCGGTAGAACTCCTCTTGCGTCACCGGATCGAACTTATGGTCGTGGCAGCGGGCGCAGCCGATCGTCAGACCCAGCCAGACGGTGCCCGTCGTCTCGACGCGATCGACCACGTACTCGACCAGGTACTCCTGGGGAATGATGCCTCCCTCCGCATTGCCGCGGTGATTCCGGTTGAACCCGGTGGCGATCCGCTGGTCGAGCGTCGCGCCGGGCAGCATGTCGCCGGCCAACTGCTCGATGGTGAACTGGTCGAACGGCATGTTGGCGTTCAAGGCGCCGATCACCCAGTCGCGCCAGCGCCACATGTGCCGCTCGCCGTCGGTCTGGTAACCGTTGGTATCGGCGTAGCGGGCCGCGTCCAACCAGGGCGCCGCCATCCGCTCGCCGTAGCGGGGCGAAGCGAGCAAGCGGTCGACCACATTTTCATAGGCACCCGGCGCGCCGTCGGCCAGAAAAGCGTCGACCTCGGCGGGCGTGGGCGCGAGACCGGTCAAGTCCAGCGTCACGCGGCGGATCAACGTGGCCTTGTCGGCCTCGGCGGCGGGCGAAAGACCCTCACGCTCCAGACGCTCCAGCACGAAGGCATCGATCGGGCCGCGGATCCACTCCGGCCTGTTCACGGCAGGCACCGCGGGACGCTGGGGCGCTATCATGCTCCAATGCTTCTGCCATGGGGCGCCTTGGTCGATCCAGCGGCGGATCAGCTCGATCTGCTCGGCCGAAAGCGAGCGGCCCGAGTCGATCGGCGGCATCCGCTCCTCGTCGTCCTCGGCGGAGATTCGCTGGAACAACACACTCTCGGCGCTATTGCCCGGAACGATTGCCTGGTAGCCCCCCAGGTCGGCCATGGCCCCCGCCTCGGTGTCGAAGTGCAGGCCCGCCTGGCGCTGCGCCTCGTCGGGACCGTGGCACTTGAAGCAGGTGTCGGAAACGATCGGCCGGATGTCGCGGTTGAACTCCACCGGCCGCGGCTCTTCGGCACGAGCGCCGCCGCCGGACCAGCCGGTCCAGCAAGCCATGGCGGCAGCCAGCAGCATGGGAGCCAGCAGCATGGGAGCCAGCAGCATGGGAGAACGCCGGATCATGGCAGGGCTTCATTACAAAAGAATGTCGTGGATCACCTTGCCGGCCACGTCGGTCAGCCTGAAATCGCGGCCGCTGTAGCGGTAGGTCAGCCGCTCGTGGTCGATCCCCAGCAGGTGCAGGATCGTGGCGTGCAGATCGTTCACGCTCACCCGGTTCGCCACCGCCTTGTGCCCGATCTCGTCCGTGCCGCCGTAAAGCGAGCCTCCTTTCACGCCGCCGCCGGCCATCCAGGTGGTGAAGGCGTGCGGGTTGTGGTCTCGCCCCGTGCCCCCCTTCTGCACGATCGGCAGCCGCCCGAACTCGCCGTTGCAGACGACCAGCGTCGAGTCCAACAGGCCGCGTTGCTTCAGGTCGGTCAGCAGGCCGGCGATCGGCACGTCGGTCTCGCCGGCGAACTGGCGGTGGTTGTCGGCGATATTCGTGTGCCCGTCCCAGCTCTTCTCGTTCTCGGTTCCGCCGCTGTAGATCTGGACGAACCGCACTCCCCGCTCGATCAGCCGCCGGGCCATCAGGCACTGCCGGCTGAAGTGGACGCACTTGGGATCGTCCAACCCGTACAAGTGCTTGATCGACTCCGGCTCGCGCTCGAAGTCCAGCGCCTCGGGCGCCGCCATTTGCATCCGATAGGCCAGCTCGAAGCTTTCGATCCGCGCGGACAGCTCCGGCGCCAGCGGCTTTTGCTCCTGGTGCCGCCGGTTCAGCCGATTCAGCAGGTTCAGTTGGGCCTGCTGCTGCTGGGGCGTCATTTCTTCCGCCCGCTCCAGGTTGTCGATCGGCGCCCCCTGGGCATTCAAGGCGGTCCCCTGGAAGATGCCCGGCAAAAACCCGGAGCCCCAGTTCTGTGCGTATCCCTTGGGCAGCCCGCGTCCCAGCGTGTCGTACATCACCACGAACGCGGGCAGATTCTCACTCTCGCTGCCCAGCCCATACGTGACCCAAGAGCCCACGCTGGGGAAACCCATCCGGTTCATCCCCGTGTTGATCTGGAACAAGGCCGGCGAGTGGTTATTGGTCTCCGTGTGGCACGAATAGATGAAGGCCATCTGGTCGACGTGCCGCGAAGTGTTCGGAAAGATCTCCGAAGCCCAGGCGCCGCACTCCCCGTGCTGCTGGAAGTTGAAGGGCGACTTCATCAGCGGCCCGACCTGCTCGGTAAAGAAGCCGGTGTTCTTGTCGAAGCCGGCCAGCTCCTGGCCGTCGCGCTTGGCCAGCTCGGGTTTGTAATCCCAGGTATCGACCTGGCTGGGCCCCCCGTTCATGAACAGCCAAATGACGCTATTCGCCTTGGCCGCGGCGTGCGGCGGACGCGGCGCCAGCGGGTTGAGCGCCAGCCCGCGCGGGCCGGCGCCGGCGTCGCCGGTGGCGGCGAGCAGGCCTTGCTCGTTCAACAGGCCGGCCAAGGCCAGCATGCCAAACCCCGAACCGGTCCGCTGCAAAAACTCGCGGCGCGAGTTGTGTACCGGGTGCGGCGAAGCAAACAACTTGAGGAAGTCCATGACTTTCACTCCACGTACACGAACTCGTTCAACCCCAGCAGCACCTGGCAAAAATCGGCCAAAGCCAGGCGCCGGGCATTCTCCTTCCCGGAGACCTGGTAGCTCGCGCTTTGTTCATCGAGGAACGCCGCGGCTTCGGCCAGCTCCTCCTCGGCTGGCTCCCGCGCCAGTGCAATCCGGTAGCCGCGGCTGACGGCTGTTTGCCAGCCGCTCGCCCCCGGCTCGTCGATCCGCTCCGCGAACCGCCGGGCGTAGCCCCGCACGGCGCCATTGTTCAGCAGCATCAAGGCCTGCGGCGCCACCGTGGTGGTCGGCCGGTTGGCGATGTCCTGCAGGCTGTCCGGCGCATCGAACAGCACCATCATCGGGATGAGCTGGCTCCGCTTGACGAAGAAATAAATGCTCCGCCGCTTCTGCTCCGGGTCGAGCGTGCCGGGGCCGTACATCGTGCGGTCCAGCTCGCCGCTCACCGCCAGCATCGAGTCGCGCACGATCTCCGCCTCCAGCCGCTTCGGCTCGCGCCGCCAGAACAGCCGGTTGTCGCGGTCGGCGGCCAGGGCGGACTCGTTCACCTGGTCGCTTTGCATGTACACCGAGCTGGTCATCAGCAGCCGGTGGATCGGCTTGAGCCGCCAGCCCTCGCGGATCAATTCCGCCGCCAGCCAATCCAGCAGCTCCGGGTGCGTCGGCGGCTCGCCTTGCGTGCCGAAATCGCTGGGCGTGCCCACGATACCCCGCCCCAGATGGTGCTGCCAGAGCCGGTTGACGATCACGCGGGCCAGCAGGTTCCCCGCACCATACTCCGTGTCGGTCAGCCAGTTGGCCAGCGACCGCCGCCGGTAGCTGGTCCGCCAACCCTCGGGCGGCGGCTGCTGCCAGCGCGACTCCCCCTCCGGCGAGCGCATCAGCACCTGCAGGAAGCCTTGTCTGGCTACGTCCAGCTTCTGGTTCGGATCGCCCCGCCTGAGGAAGTACGTCGGGTCGTAAAAGTCGGCCCCCTGCGTGTGCAGCCGGACGGCCGGCACCCCTTCGCTCGATACCAGCACCTTGGCCAGCTTGGGCCGCGGCGCCAGCCGGGCATGCTCGACCACGGCCTCGTTCAGCCGCTGCCACTCGGCGTCGAGCGGGCGATACCACGTCATCAACAACGCTCGTTCCGTTTCGCTCAGTTCGACCGGGCTCTCGGCCGCCAGCTTCGTCAGGGCATCGGTCACCGCCTGGGGCCCCAACACGCCTTCCAGCGCGGCCGGTCTGGGCCGGCTGGTCACCGCCAGCCGCGGCCGGCCGATGCCGTGCTGCTTGCTGGCCTTAAAGTCGAGCGCCACCGTGAGCACCGTCCCGCCCGTGAACCCGATTTCCCCCTCCGTCTCCAGCACGATCGCCTGGTCGCGGCCCGGTTGCGGATCGACCGACCAGGCCGTCTCGTTCTTGCCGTCGAGCGCATGACTTGCCGGCATCCCTTCTTTTTCGGAGCTGGCCCGTGCCGCCGCCAGCTTCACCTCCACCGCTGGGCCGCCGACCAGCGGGGCTGCCGTGACGCGCACTCCGGAAAGCGCAAAGGTACCGCTGTCGGCCCGCCCCGGCCCGCCGCCGCGCAGCGAGTCGTCGCTGAGCGTTTCCAGCCGGATGGCGGTGATGCCCTGCCGCAGCGTGCGGGCCACGAACGTGTACGTATCGTGATCCGGGTTGTTTCCCTTCACCAACAGCGAGCCGTCGTCCTGCCTCACGAACTCGGCTCCCCCCTCCGCCTTCGACTCGGCCGGTTCGACCAGCAGCCAGGGAAACGCCGACGCGGCCGGGCCGCTTGCCAGCCACGAATCGAATCTCGCCGGCAGCGATTCCCGCTCAAACTGCTCGAGCTGGGCCGCCAGCGGCGCGTGCCGGGTATCGAACTCGGCCTTGGCCGGTGCGTAGCCCTCCGGGTCCATGTTGACGTCGAGGTCGCTGCGGACCGTGGTGCTGAACGTCGAAACCAGCCGGTAATAGTCGGCGTTCGGGATCGGATCGAACTTGTGGTCGTGGCAGCGGGCGCAGCCGATCGTCAGACCCAGCATCGTCGTGCCGATGGTCCGCGTCATGTCGTCCAGCTCGTCGTAGCGTTCTTTCTCCGCCTGGTTGGCCGTGATCTGCGTGGCGTGCACTCCCGCGGCCAGGAAGCCCGTGGCCATCATCGCCAGCGGATTGTCCGGCTCGAACTCGTCGCCGGCAATCTGCCACTTGACGAACGTGTCGTACGGCAGGTCCTCGTTGAGCGCCCGGATGACGAAGTCGCGATAGTGGTAGGCATTCGGCCGGTCGTAGTCCTGCTCGAAGCCGTGGCTCTCGGCAAAACGCGCCAGGTCGAGCCAATGGCGGCCCCAGCGCTCGCCGTAGTGCGGGCTGGCCAGCAGCGTGTCGACCAGCCGCTCGTAAGCGTTCGAGTTCGGATCGTTGACAAACGCTTCGACCTCGGCCGGTTCCGGCGGCAAGCCGATCAGATCGAAATAGGCCCTGCGAATCAGCCGCCTGCGGTCGGCCGGAGCCGCCGGCGCCAGCCTCTTCTCTTCCAGCTTGGCCAGAACAAAGCGGTCCACCGGCGTCCGGCACCAGCTCTCGCCGCCCACCTGCGGAGGCTCGGCGGCGGCCAGCGGTTGAAACGCCCAATACTGCCGCCCCTGTTCGACGTCGATCGTCTTTTCCACGGTCGCCGCCGGCGTGCCGTCGCGCGGGTCGACGGCCCCACGCC
>JBBDNX010000642.1:0-12801 GCA_040877345.1 Pirellulales bacterium | reverse complement strand
CTCCCACCACCCAATTGCCGTGATCGGTGCTGCGGTACTGGATGCCCGAGTTGCCCCCCACCAGCCGGTATTTGAGCCGCAGCTCGAAATCGTCGAGCTCGCCCGCGCGCCAGATCAAGAAGGTGTTGCCTTGGGTGGGGTTCTCGGCGGTGGTGCGGCCGGTGATCGCACCCTCCTCGACCGACCAGAACTTGGGGCTGCCGTCCCAGCCTTCCAGGGCGCCGTCGAACAGCGGCTTGAAGCCGGCTTCGTCGGCGGCCAGCGCTGGGTGCGTCGGGGCGGTGGCGAGCAGGGCCGACGCGATCAAGGCCAGGGCGGCCGAACGACCATGTCTCATGATTTGCCTCGGTGGGTTGGCTGATTGTTGTCGCCGCGGCGCGCGGGCGGCGATGGGTTTGCCGCGCTGGGACATCGTGGGCCGCGCCGCGAGGCGGGTGGCTGGCGCTGGAACGTTCAAGTGTCGACGGTCTGGGGCACCTCGGGGGGGTTCAAGCGGAAGTGCCGGCTCTGGCTGAAGAACTCGAGCGGGTTTTCGTAGACGATTCTCTTGATCAGCGACTCAGGGTGCCCCCGCAGACGCATGGCCAGGATGAAGTCGGGCACGGCGGTCGGCTTCGATGGGCCCCAGTCGCCCGCCGAATTGACCAGCAGGCGCTGGGGCCCGTACATTTCCACCATGTCGACCGCCCGCTGGGGCGTGCACTTGCTGACCGGGTAGAGCGTCATGCCGGCCCAGAAGCCCTCGTCGAGCACGGGGCGGATGGTGTGCTCCTCGACGTGGTCGACCAGCACCCGCGAGCGATCGACGCGCCGGTCGTCACAGAGCATGTCGAGGATCATCCGCGTCCCCTTGTACTTGTCTTCCAAGTGGGGGGTATGGATCAGGATCTGCTCGCCCGTCTTCATCGCCAGGTCGACGTGCTCCAGGAACACGATCGCCTCGTTGCGCGTGTTCTTGTTCAAACCGATCTCGCCGATCCCCAGCACGCCCGGCTGATCCAGGAACTCGGGGATCATGGCGATCACCTGCCGCGAAAGGCTGACGTTCTCGGCTTCCTTGGCATTGATGCACAGCCAGGTGTAATGCTCGATGCCATACCAGCCGGCCCGTTTTTCCTCGAACTGGGTCAACTGCCTGAAGTAGTCGCGGAAGCCATCGACGCTGCCCCGGTCGAAGCCGGCCCAGAATGCCGGCTCGCTGACGGCCAGGCAGCCCATCTTGGCCAGCGTCTCGTAGTCGTCGGTGACGCGCGACACCATGTGAATATGCGGGTCGATGTAGTACATCGGGGAAGGGACCTTACCTGCTCTTGTCGATCTCGAGGCTCGCCCGCCAGCCGTCCTGGTAGGGGAGCGAGAAAATCAGTTGAATCTGTTCCGCCCGGCCTTGGCGGCCGCCGGCGAGAACCGCCAATGCTTCGTCGATCCGCGCCAAGCGAGGGTCGCCCTCGACCGTGCCTTCGGCCCGGTCGATACGATCCAATGCGGCGGCGATCTGGAGGATCCGCGCGCGGACCTCCAGGAACTCGCGATTGAGCACTTCGGCCGCTTCGAGCGGAATCGGCATAGGACGGCTCCCAAACTGGCCCCGCGATTCCAGTTTGGACGGTGCAAACGGCAAAATCAAGCGGGTAGATTCGCCTGCTGAATGCCGTGGACGAAGGAGCAACCAGAGAAAAAAGGCGAAGAGGAAGACGAGACTGGGGCACGCTGACGCTTTGCCACCAGCCACGCATGCACAGCCGAAGGCTGGAACGCCAGGACTGGGGCACGCTGACGCTTTGCCACCAGCCACCCCGTTCGGGGACGGGCTGATGCACTGAACCGAACGAGGTGTCCCCTAGTACGCGCTCTGCCGCTTGCCCGGGGGGGCGCGCTTCTTGAAGAGCTCCGAGTTGCTGCCGCGGGCCACCGGCCGGCCGCCATCGGGCGCCTCGCCGATCGTCCGGTCGGCGTTGCCCTTCCGCCCGAACCTCAGCACCTGACTTGGATCCTTCCAGCCCACGTGGTCGAGGAACTTGGCCACGTTGATCTGGTGGACTCCCAGGCGCTCGGCCTCGTTCTGGATGGCCGTGTAGCCGGCCAAGGCGTCGTCGTCGGGCGGGTCGCCCATGATCAGGTAGCGGGTGTTCAAGCTCATCTCGCCCGTCTGAAGGCCTTTTTCGTCCACTTCGGCGTCGATCGTGCCGCCGGCCATGCGGATCAGGTCGCG
Organism: Pirellulales bacterium; assembly: GCA_040877345.1. Taxonomy (GTDB): domain Bacteria; phylum Planctomycetota; class Planctomycetia; order Pirellulales; family JAICIG01; genus JBBDNX01. Next base: position 10,589 of record JBBDNX010000642.1, on the reverse strand, counting down.
GACCATGTCGCGATCGTCGACGCCGTCGCCATCGAGGTCGATCTTGCCCGCCATGGCAAACTGCTCGCCGCGTCCCGCCTGCCACAGCGGCGTGAAGATCTTGTCGCCCTGGACAATTGGGTCCGACAGCGCATCCTCGACGATCCGCGCCCGGGCGAAGTGCGGCCCCAAAATGTCGGTGACTTCGATGCTGGCCTTGCGGACCTGGTTGCCGCCCACTGCCTGGTCGCCGCCCACGATGCTGAACGTGATTCCTCGCCGCAGCCCGTCGTCCTGCCCGACGTTGATCCACACCGATCCACTCGTCTGGTCCACCCAGCTCACCTCGCCGTCAGCCACTTCGAAGGGAACGGTCGGATCGAGCTCCCTGATTTTCGTGTGGGCCACTTCCAGCAGCAGCTCCAGCTTCTCGGTGTTCTTGGTCAGGTCGTCGATGAGCTTCTTGCTGTCCTCGGCGGCCTTGGCAAGTTCCTGGTCTTTCTGCGCCAGTTGTCCCTGCAGGTCGGCGGCCAACTGGTTCTTCTTGTCCAACTCCTCGGTAAAGGAAGCCTGGGCCGCCGCCAGGGCTTCCTCCGCCTGTTTCTGGGCCGCCTCGGCCGTGGCCAGTTGCTGCTGCTTGGCGGTTTCGAAGGCCTGGTTGCTGTCTTTCAGGTTCTGGATGGTGGTGCGGGCCTCGACGAGTTGCTCGTTGGTCGAGGCCAGCGTGGTGTAAACGAATTCCAGCGCCTGGCGATAGTAACGCTTGTCTTCGGGAATGGTCGCGCCGAACTGCTTCATGTCCTCGCCGAACGTGGCCTGGACGTCGGAATGTTTGGCGGTGTCGGGGACCCCGATCATCTTCTTCACGTCGCTCACCTCGGCCACCACCACCCGCAAGTCCTCCGTTGCCTTGGCAACGGCGGCCTGGTCCGAGATGCTCCGCGCGTCGGCTTCCTGGTACTGCTGGAAGAACATGAACGTGGTCACGCTCAGGAGGATGGTGAGCATCACGAAGATGATCAACGCAATCTGCAAGCCCTGGTTTTCGCCGCTGCTGGCCATGGTTCAAACTCCACGAGCTGGGCGACCGTCAAGGTCGCTGCTGTCTGGAAGAAATGCGGTTTGGAAGAACGGTTCTTGTTTGGAAGAGTTGCCGCTGACGCCGGCGAAGGCCCGGAAAGCGACCAGGCACCCGGCGCGCCAAGCGAGCTATCCTGAGTCTATACAGGCTGTTGGGGAGTGTCAAAGGAAAACGGAGCCGCTCGCGGGCCCCTGTTGCCCGGCCTTGGCCAGGTGTATGCTTCAAGGGCTGGTCCGCCATCGCCTTTCCCGGATCGTTCAGATTTGCCGATGCCCAATTCCAGTCGCCAGGGCAGATTGCCGGGCATGGAAGCCCCTCTCGAACAAGCCGTTGCGATGCGCCCCGCCGAGAAGGGCCCCCTCCAGGAACCGGCCGCGAAGCCGGCCGAAGACGGCGGCCTGGCCGCCGGCCGCACAATCGCCTCCCGGCCGCTCCAGAGCGCCGAGCAGCCGCCTCCCGACCTGGCGGGCCAGTCGGTGTACGTGATCGATGCCAACTCGCTGATTTTCCAGGTGTTCCATGCCATTCCGGAGATGACCAGCCCGCGCGGAGAGCCGGTCAATGCCGTGTTCGGCTTCACCCGCGACGTGCTCCATATCCTGGAAACCCGCAAGCCAGGTTACCTGTTCTGCGCCTTCGACATGGCGGGAAAAACGTTCCGCCACGACCTGTACGACCAGTATAAGGTCAACCGCAGCGAGATGCCCGACGAGCTGGTCCCGCAGTTCCCGGCTATCTTTCGGTTGCTGGAGGCCCTGCGGATTCCCGTGCTGGGGCTGGAGTCGTACGAGGCCGACGACATCCTGGCCACCGTGGCCCGCTTGACCGAAGAAGGGCAGGGGGAGTGCTACCTGGTCAGCGGCGACAAGGATTGCCGGCAACTGATCAGCGAACAGATCAAGATCTACAACGTGCGGAAGGACCAGGTGTACGACGCGGCGGCCCTGGCCGCCGACTGGGGCGTGCGTCCGGACCAGGTGGTCGATTTCCAGGCGTTGGTCGGCGACCCGGTCGACCACGTGCCGGGCGTGCCGTTGATCGGGCCCAAGCTGGCCCGCGAGCTGTTGGAGAAGTACGACACGCTGGAGTCCATTCTCGACCACGCCCACGAAGTCGCCGGCGCGAAGCGGCGGCAGAACCTGCTGGAGTGCCGCGAGCAAGCTTTGCTCAGCCGGCAGCTCGTCCGGCTCGACACGCAAGTGCCCGTGCCCATCGACTGGCAGGCGGGGCGCATCGGGGCCGTCGATCCGGCGGCCGCACTGGAGCTGTTCGCCGAGTTCGGCTTCCACCGCTTCGCCCAGCAACTCCGCGCCCGCCAGGGAGAGGCTTCGACTCGACAGGCCGAAACCAACTATCGGCGCGCCGCCTCCAGCGAGGATCTCCGGCAACTGGTCGCGGCCCTCACGGCAGCCAAACGGTTTGGCCTGCACGCGCTGACCTCGCCCGACCCGCCCGCTGACGCCGAATTGATCGGCCTCTCGTTCGCCTGGACGCCCGGCGAGGCCTGGTTCGTGCCGCTTGGCAAGCCCGCCGCGGTCTCCGGAGCGGATCCGGCGGCCAGCCTGGCGGCGCTGCGAGGAGTGCTCGAAGATGCATCGATCGCCAAGGTGGGCCATGACCTCAAGGGGATCGTCCGCGCCCTGGCCGGGGCGGGCATCGCGCTGGGCGGGCTGGCGTTCGATACGATGATGGCCAGTTATCTGCTCGACGCGGGCGAGCGGGTCCACACGCTCGACGAGCTGGCCGAGCGCTACCTGGGGCAGTCGACCGTCAAGCCCGCCGAGCTGTTGGGCACCGGCAAGAGTCAAAAGCGGTTGAACGAGCTGCCGGCTGAGGCCCTCACTCCATATGCCTGCCAGGCCGCCGATCTGCCGCTGCGCCTGGCCGCCATCCTGGCCGACAAGCTGCGCGAGGCGGACCTGGATACGCTGTTCAACACGCTCGAGCTGCCGCTGATCGAGGTCCTGGCCGAACTGGAATCGAGGGGCATCAGGGTCGACGTGCACCGGCTGGCCGAGCTGAGCCGTCAATATGGCGACCGGCTGGAAACGCTCGAGCGCGAGATCCACGCGCTGGCCGGCCATCCGTTCAACATCGCTTCGGTCAAGCAACTCCAGCAGGTGCTGTTCGAGGAGCAAAAACTGCCCGTGCTGGCCCGCACCAAGACCGGTCCCAGCACCGACGTCAGCGTGCTGGAAGACCTGGCCCGCCTGAACCCCCAACATGAGCTGCCGGCCAAGATCATCGCCTACAGGCAGTACGCGAAGCTCAAGAACACCTACGTCGATGCATTGCCGGCGCTGGTCAATCCGCGGACGGGCCGCGTGCATGCCACGTTCCAGCAGGCGGTGGCCGCCACCGGCCGGCTGAGCTCCAGCGATCCGAACCTGCAGAACATCCCGATCCGCACCGAGAGCGGCCGCGAGATCCGGTCGGCGTTTTTGCCGGGCTACGACGATTGGCTTTTGCTGGGGGCCGATTATTCTCAGATCGAGTTGCGGGTGCTGGCACATTTTTCGCGCGACGAAACCCTCTGCCGGGCTTTCGCTTGCGACGAGGACATCCATGCCCGCGTGGCCAGCCAGGTCTTCGGCGTGCCGATCGAGGGGGTGACTTCCGACATGCGGCGGACGGCCAAAGCGGTCAATTTCGGCGTCATTTACGGGCAAAGCCCGTTCGGTCTGGCCAAGACGCTGCTGATCGACCAGGACCAGGCGGCCCAGTTCATCAAGGCGTATTTCGATCGGTACCGGGGGGTCGAGGAATTTCTCACAAAAATACTGGTAGAATGCCGGGCGAAGGGTTATGTTAGTACGATCCTGGGGCGGAGACGGGCGATCCGCGGCATTCGCGCGGTAGGCGGTCGCCAAAGAAACCTGCCCGAACGGACAGCCATCAACACCGTGATTCAAGGTTCGGCGGCGGACCTGATCAAGCAGGCAATGATCGGTATCCACCGCCGGATGCGGCGCGAGAAGCTAGCCGCGCGAATGTTGCTGCAAATCCACGACGAGTTGGTGTTCGAAGTCCCACCCGACGAAATCGAAGTCATGGCTCGGCTGGTAACGGAGGAGATGGCCGGAGTCCAAGAACTGGCTGTACCGCTCAAGGTCGACGTGAAGACGGGCCGCAACTGGGCCCAGACCGAACCTTGGGTTTGACGGTCCGCGCTCTCGCCCCTCGACGTCCAGTCCCGGCCGTCGGCGGGTAGACCGGGCCGCTGGAGACTGGGCCGCTGGAGACTGGGCCGCTGGGCGAAGTCAATCCACGAACCGCAGCATGGAGGATGGTGAGCCGAAGCAACAGTCGAGCCGAATCAAGGGGGGGACCGTTCGGGCCACCCGCCAGAGGGCCGAGGCAAAGGGGATGCGAACTGTCGGCTTGTTGGGGGGAGTGGCCAGCGGCAAGAGCTACGTGGCGGGGCTTTTTTGCCGGCTGGGCGCGGCATTGCTGGACGCCGATGGTGCCGGTCACGAGGTGCTCCGCGAGCCGGAGGTGGAGTCGGCGGCGCGGCGGCGTTGGGGCGGCGAAGTGTTCGGCCCCGACGGGCGGATCGACCGCTCGCGTCTGGCAGGCATTGTCTTCGCGGCTGCCCCGGATGGCCCCAGGGAATTGGAGTATTTGGAGCAACTAACCCATCCGCGGATTGAGGATTTGCTTCGCCGGCAAGCCAGCGAGCTGGAGGCTGCCGGCCGGCAGGTGGCGGTGTTGGACGCCCCCGTGATGCTCAAGGCCGGTTGGGACGCTTTTTGCGATATTCTTGTGTTTGTGGACGCACCCAGGGAGGTCCGTTTAGCCAGAGCCCGCGGCCGGGGTTGGACTGAGGACGAATTTGCCGCTCGTGAGGCGGCCCAGGAGTCGTTGGAGGCCAAGCGCCAGCGAGCCGATATGGTGATAGATAACTCCGGTTCTCCGGAGGCCACTCAAGCGCAACTCGAGCGCTGCTGGCACGCCATAGTCGGCTAATGGATGGCAGGCGATGGCCTGTTGAGCCTGGACCGCCCGCAGAGCAGGCGAAGCGGCCGGATCCTCAGGGGCCGATCCCGGCCGAAAGAAACACTCTGGAGTCGCTTGACGCCCCCTCCCTATAATGATGTGTAGGGCAGACACGCCCGTCCCGCATGCAACCGATCGTCCGATCTTCTCTCCGTTCTTGTTCTTAGCCCACGTCCCAGGGAACCACCCAACCTGCCGCTGACACCATCCGCGTGTCGGCCTACCCATTTCAAGACTTTCGCGGGAGCATTCCTACCATGGCAGACGCCAAGAGCACACGGCTGCAGAGGGCCAAACGGGCCGATGAGCCCAAGGCCTTCCGGCCCGATTCCGACTCCAACCCGGCAGGCGAGAACGGCGAACCGCTGTCGCTGGCCGAGGAGCTGGCCGAAGAGGCCCGCTACGAGCGGGACGAGACCCACGAGCGCTACGAACAGATCAAGCAGGGCGATATCCATATCGCCGAGCTGCAGCGGATGACCATGCCGCAGTTGATCGAGCAGGCCCGCACGGAAAACCTGACCGACTACATGGGCATCAAGAAGCAGGACCTGATCTTCAAGATTCTCAAAGAGCGGGTCAAGCTGAACGGCCTGATGTTCGGCGAAGGGACGTTGGAGGTGCTGCCCGACGGATTCGGCTTCCTGCGCAGTCCGGACTACCACTACCTGTCGTGCCCGGACGACATCTACGTGTCGCCCAGCCAGATCCGCCGTTTCGGGTTGCGGACGGGGGCCACGGTTTCGGGCCAGATCCGGCCGCCCAAGGAGAACGAGCGCTACTTCGCGCTGTTGCGGGTGGAGGCGATCAACTACCAGGACCCGAACATGCTGACGGAGAAGGTGTTCTTCGACGATCTGACGCCGCTGCACCCCGACAAGCGGGTCATGCTGGAGGTGGGCGCCGACGAGGTCAACATGCGCGTGGTCGACCTGATCGTGCCGATCGGCTTCGGCCAGCGGGGGTTGATCGTCAGCCCGCCCCGGGCAGGCAAGACGATTCTCTTGCAGAAGATGGCCAAGAGCGTGTTGATCAATCATCCCGAGGTGTACGTGATCATGCTGTTGATCGACGAACGCCCCGAGGAAGTGACCGACATGGAGCGCCAGGTGAAGGGACCCAACTGCGAGGTGATCAGCTCGACGTTCGACGAGCCCTCGGCGCGGCACATCCAGGTCTCCGAGATGGTGATCGAGAAGGCCAAGCGGATGGTCGAATACGGGCACGACGTGGTCATTTTCCTCGACTCGATCACGCGTCTGGCCCGGGCCTGGAACGCCGAAGTGCCCCATTCGGGCAAGATCCTCTCCGGCGGCGTCGACGCCAACGCCTTGCAGCGTCCCAAGCGGTTCTTCGGGGCGGCGCGCAAGGTGGAGGAGGGCGGTTCGCTGACCATCATTGCCACCGCCTTGATTGAAACCGGCAGCAGGATGGACGAAGTGATCTTCGAGGAATTCAAGGGGACCGGCAACCTCGAGGTCGCGCTCGATCGCAAGCTGGTCGATAAGCGCATCTGGCCCGCCATCGACATCAACCGCAGCGGCACCCGCCGCGAGGAGATGCTGCTGGACCCGGAGGAGCACCGCCGCGTCTGCATCCTCCGCCGCGTGCTCAACGACATGAACCCCACCGACGCCATGGAGCTGCTGGTCACGCGCCTGCAGAAGACCAAGAGCAACGCGGAGTTCCTGATGAGCATGAAGAGCTAAAGCGCCGGCGGCGCGCGCGGCAGGTGGAGGCGCCCCCATCTTGCCCGACTCCCGGATAACGCAGGGGCCCCAGCACAACGGAGGGACGCTTGAAATCCCTCGAAGGCCAGTTGATTCCTCCCCCCGGCCGCTTGTCGATCGTGGTTTCGCGCTATAATGAATCGGTCACCTCCAGGCTGCTCGAAGGCGCGCTGGCCACGTTGGCCTCGCACGGCGTCGCGGACGACGCAATCGATGTCGCCTGGGTGCCCGGCGCCTTCGAGATTCCGCTGGTGGCGGCGCGCCAGGCGGCCAGCCGCCGTTACCTGGCCGTGTTGTGCCTGGGCGCCGTGATCCGCGGCGAAACGACGCACGATCAGCATATCAACCGTGCCGTCAGCGCCGAGCTGGCCCGCGCGGCTGTTGGCACCGGGGTTCCGGTCTTGTTCGGAGTGCTCACCTGCGATACGCTCGAACAAGCCATCAACCGGGCCGGTGGCTCCATGGGCAACAAGGGGAGCGAGTGTGCCGAGGCCGCCCTGCGGATGATCCATTTGCTCGGTCAACTGTCCGATGGACCGGCCTGAAAGCGCCTCGCCGGCCTTGATTCGACCTTCTTTTCGATTCCCGGCCCCTCACGGGGCCCGACACCATACGCATTCTCATGTCCCGCCGAAGCCGAGCACGCGAAGTCGCCTTGCAGGTCCTGTTCCAGGACGACCTGAACCCGGGCGGAAATCCCGCCAAGGCCGAGCAGTTTCTCCGCGCCCGCTTGAAGGGCGAGGAACTGGCCGCTTTCGCGCAATCGCTGGTGGCCGGCGTCCGCCGCAACCGCACCGAGTTGGACGAATTGCTGGCGCGCACCGCCGACAATTGGAGCCTCGAGCGGATGGCCGCCACCGACCGCAACGTGCTGCGCCTGGGGGCCTACGAGATCCTCTATTCCGACACGCCCGACCGCGTGGCCATCAACGAGGCCGTCGAGCTGGCCAAGCGCTTCGGCACCGCGCATTCGGCCCAGTTCGTCAACGGCATCCTCGACCGCTTCCTGGCCAAGCACCGCGATTCCTAAGCCACCGCCGAAAGTCGTCCACACCACGATGGGTCTCTTCGACAAACTCAGGCAGGGTCTGGCCAAGACCACCCGCCTGCTCAACACCGACATCCGCGACCTGTTCAAGACCGAAGGCCGCCTGATCGACGAGGCCTTCCTCGACGAGCTGCTCGAGATCCTGGTCAAGACCGACATGGGCATCCACGCCGCGCAGCAAACGGTCGAGGAGGTCCGCACGGACTATCGGGGGCGCGTGGTCGAGATGGCCGACGTCCTCGACACGGTCAAGAAGAAGCTCAAGGCGCTTTTGGCCCAGGAAGAGGAGCCGATCCGCCTGGTCGAGCATTCTCCCACCGTGATCATGGTGGCCGGCGTGAACGGCTCCGGCAAGACGACCTCGATCGCCAAGCTGGGTCACCTGTTTATCGCCCGCGGCAAGACGGTCGTGCTGGGCGCCGCCGACACGTTCCGCGCGGCGGCCGTCGAGCAGCTTACCGTGTGGGCCGACCGGCTGGGCGCCGAGATCGTCACGGGCGAAGCCAAGAGCGATCCGGCCAGTGTGGCGCACCGGGCCGTGGCGCGGGCCATCGAGACCAAGGCCGACGTGTGCATCGTCGACACGGCCGGCCGCTTGCAGACGCAGCAGAACCTGATGCAGGAGCTGACCAAGATCCACCGCGTGATCGGCAAGCAGATCCCGGCGGCGCCGCACGAGGTGCTGCTGGTGCTGGATGCCACCACCGGCCAGAACGGCATCAGCCAGGCCCGGCATTTCACCGAGGCGGTGCACTGCACCGGCATCGTTCTGGCGAAGATCGACGGCACCGCCAAGGGGGGCGTGGTGGTTGCCATCCGGCAGCAAGTCGGCTTGCCGGTGAAGTACGTCGGCGTCGGCGAAAAGGCCGAGGACCTGGCGCTGTTCCAGCCCGACAGCTTCGTCGAGGCCATGTTCGAAGAACTTCAGTAGCTGATGTGTCCCGTGCCACTGCTTGGAGGCAGCCGGCGTGCCCGGTCCGCCGAAGGCGGAAGAAGCAGTGCTCTTCCCCGCCCTCTCCGTGCCGGCCTTGCCGGAGACTCTTCCCAGCCGGCAATCTTTAACACCCGCCGGGGGTAAATCGCTCCGTGGATTCGGGTTGTGGCGGTTTGGGCTGAATTCCGCTCATGGCTCGTACCGATAGCAAATCTGGCCGACCCAAGCTCGGCGAGAGTGCCAACCAAGCGTCTCTCCGCGACGGACCCACGAGACCGTAACTTTCGTTTTCAGTGTGTGTCTGGCGGGCACGCAGCATCAACCCCGTATCAAAGGATTGGAGTACCGGGCCATGAAGATTTCGAAACTGGCGATTGTTGCCGCCGCGGCCGGGCTGCTCTGCGGCGGCCAGGCTTTCGCGCAACAGCCCGCCGGCGGGTTCTACCCGTCGCTGTACCGCCCCGCGGCGGACCGTCAGGTCGCCTACGAGTACGAGAGCTACTACGCCGGCCAGCCGACCCCGGCCGCCCCCGAACCGATGTCGCCCAGCGATGTCCCGCCCGCCGCCGACTACGGCGCGGCCACGGCCCACGACCACGGCAACTGCTGCGAGCCGAAGTGCAACACCTGCTGCAACGAGCGGTCCCGCCTCTTTGGCGCCTTCCTGTCGGGCAGCTACTTCTGGAATCCGGACGATCCAATCGACCGGTTCAATGGACCGGTCACCTTCAACGACCGTGCCGACGAGCTCCAGTTGAACCAGGTCTATCTCTATCTCGACCGGGCCGTCGACACGGGCGGCAGCGGCTGGGACTTGGGGGGCCGGGTCGACGCGCTCTACGGCACCGACTGGCGGTTCACGCCGGCTCTTGGCTTCGAGACCAACCAGGACGGCACGATGGATTGGAACCAGGACCGCCGCTTCTATGGCATGGCCATCCCGCAGATGTACGGCCAGGTGGGTTTCAACGACCTGAACGTGAAGATCGGCCGCTTCTACACGATCATCGGGTATGAAGTGGTGCCGGCCAACGGCAACTTCTTCTCGACGCACGCCTACACCATGCAATACGGCGAACCGTTCACGCACACCGGCGTGTTGGGCAGCTATGCCCTCACCGAGGCCTTGGCCCTGACCGGCGGCTTCACCCGTGGTTGGGACCAGTGGGAGGACATCAACAACGACATCTCATTCCTGGGCGGCGCCACCTGGACGCCCAGCGACGTCTTCTCGCTGGCCTTTGCCCTGAGCACGGGCGCCGAGGATCCCGCCGGCGAGGCCAACCGCTACATCCACAGTATCGTGGCCAGCTACAAGATTGGCTGCAACTTGACCTACGTCTTCCAGAGCGACATCGGCCACCAGGAAGGGGCCGCCGGCTTCACGCCGGGCGGCGCCGACGCCGAGTGGTACGGCATCAACCAGTACCTGCTCTATGACATCAACGACCGTTGGTCGGCCGGCGCGCGGGGCGAGTGGTTCCGCGACGACGACGGCTTCCGCGTGGCCGGCTTCGGCTCGCCCGGCGGCGACTTCTTCGGTCGGGGCTGGGGCGGCAGCGGTTTTGCCGGCAACTTCTACGAGATCTCCCTGGGTCTCAACTGGAAGTTCCGCCCCAGAGTGCTGATTCGCAACGAGGTCCGCTGGGACTGGTACGACGGCCTGCCCGGCGTCAGCAATGTGCCCGGCAACGGCACGCTACCCTATGACAACGGCTCGGACGACGACCAGTTCCTGCTGGGCACCAACGTGGTGCTGTCCTACTAGGGCCGCTCGCGCACGATTGCAACCGCGGGGTGCCGCTCCAAACGGGAGCGGCA
>JBBDNX010000641.1:0-12802 GCA_040877345.1 Pirellulales bacterium | reverse complement strand
GCTCCTGGCCGACGAGCCGACGGCCAACGTCGACGCCCGCAACCAGCAGCAGATCATCGACCTGATTCGCGAAACGTGCGCCGAAGAGCGGGTGGCGCTGGTGTTGGTGACGCATACCACCGAAGTGGCCGAGCTGTTTGGCCGCGTGGAGCACCTCGACCATTTCAACCAAGCGATGGCGACCGTATGAGCTTATGGAAGATAGCCTGGCGGAGCATCCAGCAGCGCGCGCTGGCCTCCTGGCTGACCGGCCTCTCGATGGCGCTGGGAGTGGCCCTGGTAGTGGCCGTGCTGGTGATCTACAGCGTGGTCGACCGCTCGTTCCAAAAGAACGCCGAAGGCTACAACATGATCGTTGGCGCCAAGGGCAGCCCGCTGCAACTGGTGCTCAACACGGTCTACCACCTGAGCAGGCCGGTGGAAAACGTCCCTTACGGCTTCTACAAGGAATTCACCGAAGGGCAGTTCGCCGCAAAGATCGAAAAAGCGGTCCCGTACTGCCTGGGAGACAACTACGAAGGCTATCGGGTCGTCGGCACCATCCCCGAGATGTTCGAAAAAGTGGTGGATGGCGAGCGGCTGCCCGAAGAATATGCCCGGGGTGAAACGTACCGCTTCGCTCAGGGCCGAAACTTCAAGCAACAGGCTTTCTTCGAGGCGGTGATCGGCTCGCTGGTCGCCCGGCGGACCGGACTCACCGAGGGCAGCCTGTTCGAGCCAACCCATGGCGTCTCCGACGACGGCCAGGGGCACAAGCACGACGCCTTCAGGGTCGTCGGCGTCCTGGCGCCGACCGGCACGCCCAACGACCGCGCGCTGTTCGTAAACATGGAAGGCTTTTATCTGCTCCGCGGCCATGCCAAGGCTCCGCCGGCGGCCCGTACCCCGACGGCCCCGAGCCACGATCACGAGGCCCACGATCACGAGGGCCACGACCATGAAGGCCACGACCATGAGGGCAATGATCATGAAGGCCATGATCACGCGGCCCATGACCATAAAGCGCACGACCACGAAGCGCATGACCATGAAGCGCATGACCACGATGGGCACGACCATGCCGCGCACTCGGCTCATGACAGTCATAGCCACCACGAGCCGCTTCCCGAAGAGCAGCGCGAAGTGACCGCCATCCTCATCCGCACCGATCAAACCGACTTTCTCGGTGCCATGGATCTGCACCGCGTGATCAACGAAGGGCAAGTGGCCCAGGCCGTGTATCCGGCCAGGGAGATTAGCAACTTGTTCGAAGGTATCGTCGGCAACCTGCAGAAACTGCTGTTGGCCTTGGCGGTCATGGTGGTGGTGGTGGCGGGGATCGGCATCATGGTCAGCATCTACAACTCCATGAGCGACCGCCGCCGCGACATCGCCGTGATGCGCTCGCTGGGCGCCAGCCGCGCTACGGTGTTCAACGTGATCCTGCTGGAATCGATCATGCTGTCGCTGGCCGGCGGCCTGGCGGGCTTCCTGCTGGGGCACGGCATCATCGGACTGGCCAGTCCGGTCATTGTGGCGGAAACGGGGGTCTCAATCGGTTTCTTTGAGTTCGACGCCTATGAAGTGGTTTTGGTCCCCGGGCTGATCCTGCTGGCCGTGCTGGCGGGCTACCTGCCGGCCATGACGGCGTACCGCACCGACGTGGCGCGCTCGTTGCCGGCGGCATGAACGGCATTTCGTCATGCGCCGGGCCCAAATAGGGCCTGGCGGGCCGCTCGGGCAGCCCGACGGGGTAGTGCCTCGCCACAGGCACGGTGTACAATCTCTTGAAGGCAGCGATGGTTCCCACGGCAGGCTAGAAGCCTCCCCACCAGATACATCCCCTACCAGACACCGCAGGAGTCCCGACGATGACCCGACAAGCCGCAAGTCCGCCGTTGTTGGCGCGCACGGCGTGCCTGGCAGTGACGATGGCCCTGGCCTGCCTGGGCGGGTCGCTTTGGGCTTGTCCCTTCTGCAACTCGATCAAGATGACGCTGGCCGAGGAGATCAACCAGGCGGAAGTGGCGGTCCTGGCCGAGGTGGTCGACCAGCCGCCGGCCACCGAAAAGATCACCGACGCCGACGCCGACGACTTGCCGCTCGCAGCGGCCGATTCGGCCGAGGCCGAGTTCAAAATCAAAAAGGTGCTCAAGGGGGCCGACGCGCTCGGCAAGACCCGCCGGATTCGAACGCTCTACTTCGGCCAGCAGCCGGAGGGCACGCTGTTCTTGATCCTGGGCGTCGACCCCAAGAACATCGCCTGGTCGACCCCGACGGCCTTGTCCAAGCGGGCCGCCGACTATGTCTCGAACCTCAACGAGCTGCCGCCGTCGGGCGTGGATCGCCTGGACTTCTTCCAGAAATACTTCGAGGATGAGGACCGCATTCTTGCCGAGGATGCTTACGAAGAGTTTGCCAAGGCCTCGTACAACGACGTCAAGCAGCTCCGCGAGCGGATGGACCGCGCGAAGCTGCTGGACTGGATCCGCGATCCCAACGTCGCGGCCACCCGCCGCCGGCTGTATCTGACGATGCTGGGCGTCTGCGGGACCGGCCAGGATGCGGACATGCTGGAGGCGATGTTGAAAGGCGACGACCGCCGCGCCCGCACCGCCTTGGACGCGATGATCGCCTGCTACGTCACTCTCAAGGGTCCCGCGGCGATGGACCTGGTCGACCAACTGTTCTTCGAGGACTCCAAGGCCGAGTATACCAGCAGTTACTCGGCGATCATGGCCATCCGCTTTCTCGACCAGGAATCCGAGGTGGTTCCCCGCGAACGGCTCACCCAGAGCTTGCGGCACCTGCTGGACCGGCCCCAACTGGCCGACCTGGTCATCCCCGACCTGGCCCGCTGGCAGGACTGGTCGGTGATGGACAAGCTGGTCAGGCTGTTCAAGGAAGCCACCGAGGAAAACTCCTGGGTGCGAGTGCCGGTGATCAACTACCTGATGGCCTGCCCGCATCCTGAAGCCAAGCGGCATCTGGACGAGCTGGGCAAGATCGATCCCGAAGCGGTCAAGCGCGCCAGCTTCTTCTTGCCGCTGGCAGGCTCCAAACGGCCCGCGGGCAAGCCGGCCGAGGCGGGGCAGGACGGCGCGGCGGATGCGGCCGCCGATCCGAAGGCCGAGAACTCGGACGGCAAGCAAGAAGCTTCAGAAGAGAAGGACGGCCGGGAACAGAAAGCGGCCGGTCCAACCGCGGATGATGAGCAGGCGGATGATGAGCAGGCCGGCGTTCAGCAGGCCGGCGTGGAGGAAAACCTGCAAAGCGCCGCCGGGGAAACCCTTGGCGCGCCGCACGACGTTGCCTTGGCGGTCTCTGAAAACGGCGGGCAGACAACCGCCAGCGGCGCCGGCGAACCAACGACCGTGGCGGCAGCCAACACGGCGGACGATGGCAAGCCGCCGACGGACGAGCGAGCCGTGTTGGACAGCGAGGCCGTGTTGGACAGCGAGGCCGTGTTGGACAGCGAGGCCAAAGCGCCTCCTCCATCCGTCGAGCCCGTCCCAGCCGCTTCGCAAGCTTCGTTGCCTGGCGAGGGTCGAACGTCTCCCATGGCGGACCCGCCGGCATCCGCTTCGGTCGACTCGGCCGACCATGCCCGGCCCCTGGACCCTGGCGCGGCAGCCGACGCTCGCCGGCCGTCCCCTTCCGTGCCGGCGGGCGCCGCGAGCCGGCTGGTTGTGGTGCTGGCATCCGTTGGCGCCGCCGGAGTGTTGCTGTTGTTGATGTTGACCATTCTGACCGGTAATCGCCGCCGCCCGGCAGCTTGAGAATCCCCCGAGGCATGCATCGTGAGTCTGGAACTAGAGCCATCATTCGTCGAAGAGCCGGCCGCCTCAATCGATTACACCGAGTACCGCGCGCTCAGTGCGGCCGCCGTGATCTCCAGCTCCCTGGCCCTGCTCTCCAGTCTGGCGCTGTTGGATTGGGTGTTCGGGCTGATACCGGTCCTGGGAATCGCCGCCGGGGTGGTGGCGCTCAAGCGGATCCGCGAGAACCCGGCCGAATACGCCGGCGAGCGGCTGGCCCTGGCCGGGGTGCTGATCTCGGCCGCGTTTCTCCTGGGCGGCTGGACCCGTCTCAGCTACGTGTACGCCACCGAGGTCCCCGAAGGCTACGAGCGGATCAACTACGAGCTGCTCGAGCCGGACCCGGACGATCCCGCGCAGGCGGTGCCCCAGCGGGCCAGGCAATTGAACGGCCAGAAGGTTTTCATCAAGGGGTACATGTTTCCTCCCGCGACCGGACAAACCAAGCAGATTACCAGGTTCATGCTGGTCCGCGACAAGGGCGATTGCTGCTTCGGCGGCTCGCCCAGGATGACCGACATGATCCTGGTGAGGCTGAATGATCCGCTGGAACTCGACTTCAATTCACGGATCAAAAAGCTGGCCGGCACCTTCCGCGTCGCCAGTGGGCTCGCCGTGGATGGCCTCGGCGGCGTTATCTATCAACTCGACGCGGACCACGCCGAATGAGATTCTCGCGCCTCGCATATTGCCTCCTGGCCGCGGCCGGCCTGCCGTTGGGCGGCTGCCAGGAGAACCGGCTGCCGGGCATGACGGCGTCTTCGTCGCCGGACGATACGTCGAGCCGCCCCTCTCGCGGCGTGGCCGACAACTCGGGCGCCGGCCAGGCAGCGGCCGGCCAGGCCGCAACGGCCAAATCCACGCGGGCCACGCCGGCCAAATCCCAGGCGGAGCCGTCGTCCAAGGGCCAATCCTCGACGGGCCAATCCTCGAAGGGCCAGCCGGCGACGGGCGCGGCGGCGGCTGAGGGGGAGCCAGCTCGCTCGAACGGGGCCCGGCACGCAGTCGCCGAAACCACGCCGGGCCGGGCGCTCAACATCAACTTCGACGATATCCAGTTCGAGATGGAAAAGGGAGGCGCCTTCCAGCGCTCGATGCTCAGCGAGCGGATCGAGTCGCTGTCGGGAAAGAAGGTTCGCATCCGTGGCTACATCCTGCCGCAGACGGTATTCACCCAGACCGGCATTACGCAGTTCGTGCTCGTGCGCGACAACATGGAGTGCTGCTTCGGTCCCGGCGCGATGCTGTATGACTGCATCGTGATCATGATGAACCCCGGCAAGAGCACCGACTTCACCAGCCGCCCGATTGCAGTGGAAGGAACCTTCTCCGTGGACGAGGTGGTCCGGGACGGACAGCACCTGGCCATCTATCGCATCGACGCCGACTCGGCCGGCTGAGCCGGCGGAGCACCGCCATGCTTCAAAGCCAACGCAGGCGCGCTTTTTCCCGCAAGACTCGACCATTCCCTTTTGCCCTGGCCTTGATCTTTCTCGCGGCGGCATCGGTGCGGCCGGCTGCGGCCTGCCCGTTCTGCGGCGAGCCGGAACCGACCCTGTCGCAGCGGCGCGAAGCGGCCCAGATCGTGGCTCTGGGTGAAGTTTCCGACGCCGCCGGGAAGCCGCGGCGGTTCCGCATCCACCAGCCGCTCAAAGGCGGCGAGCTGCTGTCGGATCCGAAGCTGCTGGCCGTGCCCGACGCTTCCGGTCCCAAGCTCCAGCCCGGGGCCCTCGTCCTCTTGCTCGGCCGCCTCGCCAGCCAGGGGCTTGCCGACCAATTGTCGTGGGAGTACGTGCCTTTAAACGAGGTGAGCTATGCCTACGTGGCCCGCTCGCCCGGCCTGCGAAAGACCGCGGCCGAGCGGCTGGCTTACTTCGCCCGCTACCTGGAGCACCGCGAGCCGCTGGTAGCCAACGATGCCTGGCTGGAGTTTGCCCATGCGCCCTACGACGAGGTGCTGCGGGTTGCCGGGCATCTGCCCGTCGAATCGATGCGCGATTGGCTGCTCGATGCGGGGATTCCTCCCCAGCGCAAGGGCTTTTACGCGCTGGCGGTCGGCTTTGCCACCAGGCCCGATCAGCGGCGGGCAAATGCCGCCTTGCTGCTGGAATTGATCCAACAGCCCGCCAGCGACTTCCGCAGCGGCTTCGACGGCCTGTTGGCCGGCTACTTGCTGCTGGAGGGCCTGCCCGCCCTGGAACTGATCGAGCGCAAATACCTCGACGACTCCCAGGCGGCCCAGGGAGACGTGCGGCACGCCCTGGCGGCCTTGCGCTTTTACCGCGACTGGGGCAAGGAAATCCCGCCCGGCCGGATCCGCGCGGCCTTGCGCAAGGGACTTGGCCGGCCGGAGCTGGCCGCCGAGGTGATCGCCGACCTGGCCCGCTGTGGGGACTGGGAGGCGATGCTGCTGGTTGCAGGCCTTTTCGACAAGTCCGGCTATCCGCAGACAGCGACCGACCGGGCGATCGTCGGCTACTTGTCTGCCTGCCCCGATCCGGCGGCGAAGCGCCAGCTCGACCGGCTTCGGCAGGTCTTTCCCCGCCGTGTCGCCGCAGCCGAGCAGGCGCTGTCCGTCTTCAGCGGCTCCCAGCCCGATTCGTGAGTCATGTGGTCCACTCACTCCGCGAGTGGTTGACCGATAGCCCCTTCCAAAATTCCGCCCGGCCAGTACTAGGCTGGATAAGCCGAAGATATCTTCGATGCATGTTCGCATCACGCACCCTCTGCTTCCTCGGGGGGCTTGACGTGGCGGAAGCCGAGGTAGAGGGCCACATCGTAGCTGAGCTTGATGCCGGCCCCTACGAATAAAGGCGTGGCCAGCGCAAGGTTCTGCATGAACAGCCCGGCGCCGAAGGGAGTGATCGCCTGGCCCGTCATCCGCACCAGGTGCGTCAGCCCCGAGGCCAGCGTCCGCTCCTCGGGACGCACCACCGCCATCACGTAACTTTGCCGCGTCGGCACGTCCATCTCCACCAATGCCTCGCGCAATAAAAACAACGCCGCGGCCCACTCGAAAGTCGGCGCCAGACCCACGCCGATCAACAACAGGCTGGCGGGGATGTGCGTGAAGACCATCGTGTTCACCAGGCCGATCCGCTTGGCAAGCTCCGCCGCCGCCAGGTACGACCCGGCATTCGCCAGCCGGGCCACGGCGAACAGAATGCCCAGGATCCCCTCGTTCACCGAGAACTGCTTGTAGAAAAAAAGCGACAAGAGAGCCGTGGTCAAAAACCCGCTGCCGAGACTGTCCAGGCCGATCAGCCCGGAGAACCGCCACAGCAACCGCCGCGTGGGGGGCGATACTTTTGCCTCGTGGTGATTGGGCGCCGCTTCGACCGCCGGTGAGAGCCGCCAATATGCCAGCGCGGTAATGGCCAATAGGGCCGCCGCCGAGGCCACCGCGAACCGCACTGCCTCCAGCGGAGCATCCACGTAAGGTTGCGCCAGCTTGGGTGCCGCGGCACCCAGCGCGCCTATCGCATGCCCTGCGTCCTGCCAGAGGTGATAGGCCGCAAAGCCACGCGTGCGGCTGGCGTTCGTCGTGACCAGGGGGAGCATGGCCTGGTCGAGGATGACGGCCGCCCCGCGATCGCGTCCGGTGCCGTTGAGCATGCCGAAAAAGGCCGCCATGGCCGCCAGCAACGCGTCCGAGGCGCTGATCACAACCAGGATCCCGGCGGCAGCCAGCAGCGTGAGCTGGACCAGCAGGCGCCGGCGGCCGTGGCGATCGTCGAACAACGTGGACACCAGCGAAGCCACCGCGGCACCGGCCAGTCCGGCGCCCACCACGTAGCCGATCCGGGCCTCGGAAAAGCCGAGCTGGGCCAAATAAATGCCCAGCAACACGCCGATCATGCTGGTAGCGGCAGCCCGTGTGAAGGCAACCGCGTACAATAACTTTTGGTCTTGCATTGTGCTTGCGGTCTGGACCTATGGCCGGCGCCAGCCGCCAGCCAGCGCAACGCAACATACCGCCGTGCCTTCACAACCGCGAGGGCGGATTGAAGGCGTCCATTGTACAAGGTACAACAAAAAACAGATCGAGCGGCCGTGCGCCGTTCGGCCGATGAGACGGCCCCGGTGGGTCACGATGGCTTGCCAGGCCGATTACCCCAAGGCGCGGGTGCCCAGCCAGGCGGCCCGCTTGGAAAGGACATTTATGGAAGGCCGCGAGCCGGCAGTCCCCAGCCCGGTTTGGTTTACCAAGGTGATGGGCGAGGAGCTGGGGCCGATGTCGCTGGCGGATTTGACGGCGATGGCCCGCAACCGGCACCTGTTGCCGGCCGACGTGGTCAAGCAGGGCAAAGCAGGCCAGTGGATTGCCGCCAGGACGGTCAAGGGGCTATTCCAGGATGACCGCGTTGTCCATGGCGGTGCCGACAGCCTGCTGCACAAGATCGACCGCGAAGCAACTCGGCTGGAGTCAAGGGCTCGCTGGATGACCATTTCTCCCTACCGGGACGAGCAGGGGAAGATCCGCGTGAAGGTGGCCTTGGTAGGGCTGGAAGCCGATCCGAGCAATCTTGCCGGCAGCATCGTGAGCGAGCTGCGCCGCCGGCTCGACGAACTCGAAGAGAAGCTCGATGGCGCGAAGGAAGAACGCTGAAGTGAACTCCTACCGCCAGACTTCAGGGTTGAGCAGGTGGGCGGGGCGGCGGCCGCCGAGCACGTCGAGAGCCTGCGAGATGGCGCCCTCCCACAGCCGCCGCCTCCCCTCGGCCGTGGCGCTGCCGATGTGCGGAGTAGCGATGCAGTCGTCGCGGTCGAGCAGCGGGTGGTCCGGCGGCGGCGGCTCCGGATCGAACACGTCGAGACCGGCGCCCTGGAGCTGGCCGCTCGCGAGGGCCTCGAGCAGGGCCGCCTCATCGACCAGGCCTCCGCGGGCGGCGTTTACCAGGTAGCCGCCGCGTTTCATTTGGGCCAGCCGCTCGCGATTGATGAGCCGCCGGGTTTCCGCGGTGAGCGGCAAGTGCAGCGAAACGACGTCGGCCTGGGCGAGAAGCTCCTCGAGCCTGGCCGCCACTTCCACGCCACAATCGGCGGCGCGCTGGGCGGGCAGGAACGGATCGTACACCATGACCGACATTCCCATGGCCTGGGCCATCCTCGCCACGCGGCTGCCGATCCGCCCCATGCCGACCAGGCCGAGCCGGCGGCCGTTGAGCTCCAGCCCGCGATAGTCGTTGAGGTAGTCGACCTTTCCTCCCTTCCGGAGCGCCCGATCGCAGGCTTTCAGGTGCTTGACGGTGGCCAGCAACAGGGCGAAGGCGTGCTCGGCCGTCGAGATGGTGGGCGCATCGGGTGTGTAGCACACGGCGATGCCGCGGGCGGTGGCGTCGGCGACGTGGATGTTGTCGTATCCCACGCCGGTGCGGGCGATCACCCGCAGTTGGGCACAGCGGTCCATCAGCGCGCCGTCGTAGCGGATGCGGGCCGAGGCCACGATCGCCTGGGCCGGCCCGATGGCGCATAGCGGCTCGGCGGGCGTAGCGGTTGAGGGGCCGAGAAGCTCGGCCAGACCGGCGATCAGATGGGCGTGCTCGCCGGGCAAAGCACGTTCGAACCAGATCTTATACATGCTGTTGAATCGATCGGAACTCACTGGCTTAGTGAAGATTCAATCGGCAACCCGGCCTCGCGCCAAGCCCGAAAGCCGCCGTCCATCGACCGGACGTTGGTGTAGCCCATCCGCTGCAGGCTCTCGGCGGCCAGCGCCGAACGATACCCGCCGCCGCAATAGAGCACGATCTCGGCCGACGTGTCGGGGATCCGCTGTTCGACGTCCCGCTCCAGCACTCCCCGGCCCAGGTGCACTGCCTTGGGCAAGTGCCCGGCCTGCCATTCATGGTCCTCGCGGACGTCGACCAGTTCAAAGTGCTGCCCGCTCTGGAGACTGGCCCGCACATCCTCGATCGAGGTCTCGCGCACCGCTGCCTTGGCCCGTTGGACCAGCTCCAAAAATCGGGGTGAGTGCTTCGCCATGATTCCTACTCCTCGCTCCCCTCTAGCAGACTTGTCCCTCAGTTTTCAGCTCCCTGTCCACTCCGCTAGTTTCACCATCGAGGGCACGCCTTGACAAGCGTGTCCGCCAAGAATCCAGCAAGACACCAGCGCCCCGATTCCAATGACCCTCATCCGCCTTCCTTCCTCCTTCCTCCGTCTGCCTTCTGCCTTCCTCCTTTCCTCGTTAGCTCCCAGCGATGCTTGCGGTTAGCATGGCGGGTGGCTGCATTACCGGTTATGAGGAATTCCATGTCGATCGAACCGCTCGTCGCGTTGTTGCCGGCTTTTGTCATGGCCGCCGGCATCGGCCAGATAGCCCTGGTGATCGCCAGCCCGCTCATCCCGCGCCTGCTGGGCTGGCGCGAGGATACAGCCAAGCTGCGCCCGCTGACGCGGCAGATCTTCTGGACCTGGGCGTCCTATATCTGGCTGAGCCACTTATCGTTTGGGCTCCTGTCAGCCCTGGCGCCTGGCTGGCTGCTCGATGGTTCGCCGCTGGCCGCCGCCGTCACGGGTTTTATTGCCCTCTGGTGGGGCGCGCGGCTGGTGATCCAGTTTGCCTGCATCGACCGCGAGGGTGCCGGTTCGGGGTTGGGCGTTCGGCTCGGTGAGGCGGCTCTCGTCACTTTGTTCGTCGGCCTGACGGCGGTGTACGCCTGCGCGACCGTCGCTAACCTCGTGACGCCCGGCGGAGCCCTGAGCACGTGAAGACATTCATGGCGGATCCCGCCGCCGCCGGCTGGGTCGTCGCCTGGTGCGCGGCTGTGCTTGCAGCCGGATTCGCGGTCACCCGAATGCCGCTGCCGCGGCTCGCGCGCTTTGCGGCCTGGATGCTGGCGGTGTTGTCCGTGGCCGGCGCCGAGCGCATCGCCGCCAGCCAGCCGGCCGGATTCCGCATGCTGGCGATCATCGCGGCGGCCTTGCTGGGGATGAAGGCCGTCGTCGCGGTCGAGGCGCAGGCGGCCGGTCAACCCCGGCTTTCGTTGGCGGCCTGGCTCCGCTTCGCCGGTTGGCCGGGGATGCGGCCCGCTCCGTTCACCAGGCCGCTGGCCGGGCCGCTGCCGGGCGCCGGCAAGTTGTTCCGGCTCGGTCTTCGCCGGCTGCTCGAGGGGTTGTTGCTATTGGCGCTGGCCCGGCTGATCTGGGGATGGGGGACGACCAACGGCCTGCCGCCAACCGGCGCGCTGGTGCCGGCGACGATGCTGATGTTGACGGCTTTGAGCCTGATCCTGCACTTTGGCCTGTTCAACCTTGTCGCCGGCGGCTGGCGATGGGTGGGCATTGATTGCCGGCCGCTGTTCCGGGCGCCGCTGACATCGCAGAGCCTGCCGGAGTTCTGGTCCAAGCGGTGGAACCTGGCTTTTTCCCAGATGGCGGCCATCGCGGTCTATCGCCCGTTATCGAAGCGGATGGGCAGGCAGGCCGCCATGTTTGCCGTCTTTCTCTACTCAGGCCTGGTCCACGAGCTGGCGATCAGCGTGCCGGTGCGTGCCGGATACGGATTGCCGTTTGCGTACTTTGTGCTGCACGGAGTGCTGGCGCTGGCCGAGCAGCGGCTTGGACTGGGCCGCTTCCGGCAAGACTGGCTGCGGCGCGCCTGGACCGCGGCATGGCTGGCGTTGCCGTTGCCGCTGTTGTTCCACCGCTGGTTTCTGGAGGCCATTATCTGGCCGATGCTGAGTTGTTGCTCTTGAGCACTTCCGCGCCCTTGCTGGATTCCAGCGCGGCCTTATGTTCGTCGAGTGTGGTGCGCCACTTGTCGGCCTCGGCCTTTTTCTCCCACGTGTCGTAAAGCTGCACCAGCCGCTCCAACGCTTCGGTCAGCCGCCGCTTGGATTCGGGCGCAATCTCGGCCTCGCGCTGGTTCAGCCCCTCATAGCCGGCCAGGAGCAGCGATTCGGCCTCCGCGTAGTCCCGCTGGCCGAGCAGGCTGCCGCCCAACAGCGACCTGGTGTTGAACGTCGTCCAGCCGTCGGCTTCGTTTTTCTCGCGGATCGCCAGGCATTCGCGGAGGTAAGCTTCCGCGGCCTGGTACTGGGCATGCTGCAAGAGAACAAGGGACACCGATTCGAGCACGCCCGCCAGGGCGGGGTCGCCGGGCGAAACCTGCCGGCGCTGGCCGGCGACGAACCGGGCGATCAAAGGCAGAGCTTTTTCCGGCTGCCCGTCGGCGAGCAACGCCTCAGCCAGGTTCGCGACCGACGACAGCGTGTGCCGGTGCTCCG
The DNA here is from genome assembly GCA_040877345.1 of Pirellulales bacterium. GTDB lineage: Bacteria > Planctomycetota > Planctomycetia > Pirellulales > JAICIG01 > JBBDNX01. Next base: position 774 of record JBBDNX010000641.1, on the reverse strand, counting down.
GGCCCAGCTTCGCCTCGCGCAGCTCCAGCGTCCGCTCAAAGAGCTGCAGAGCCTCGGCCAGCCGCCCACCAGCGCGGTAGGCGGCGGCCAGGTTGTTCATCGACACCAGCGTGTCCGGGTGTTCCCCGCCCAGCTTGGCCTTTCTCAGTTCCAAGGTCCGCTCATACAGTTCGAGCGCCTCCGTCGGCCTGCCCACCGACTCGTACGCCAGCGCCAGGTTGTTTGTCGCCGTCAGCGTGTTGGGATGGCTCTCGCCGAGCTCGTCCGCAAGGAGCTGCCGGCTGCGCTCGTGCTGCCGGATCGCCAGCTCCGCCTCGCCCAGGTACGAATACGTCTGTCCCAGCGTGTCGCGGATCAAGGCTTCGGCGAGCGACCGGCCCTCAAAGGCAGCGCCGATGCCCGGCTCCGCGGCGTCCACCGCGGCGCGGATCGTGGCCTCAACACCCAAGCCTCCCGCCTCGTCCTGCGGCCTGGCCGCGGCCAGCACCTTGTCGCGAAAGAACGTCAGCACCGCCTGCGTAGACGTCACTGGCCGCGCCTAACAGGTCGAGCCGTCCGGCGGCCTGCTCCGGGCTCATATAAGCAGGCGTGCCCACCGTGGCGCCGGCCATCGTGGCGGTCGATCCGCTGGCCGACGTGGGACGCAACGGCGCCTCGCTGGCCAGCGGGCTGGCAGTTTGGCCCAGCGGCTTGGCCAGGCCCCAGTCCACCACCAGCGTTTCCCCGTACTTGCCGACCATGATGTTGTCCGGCTTCAGATCCCGGTGCAGCACG
>JBBDNX010000640.1:0-2328 GCA_040877345.1 Pirellulales bacterium | reverse complement strand
CGTACGTCACCCGCAAGCGCAACGCCGTATCGCTAGCTTTCAGCCGCGAGGCATGGCAGCTTCTGGCTGAGAACTTCTTGCGGGTGCTCGACGATCCGGCCGACCTGGAGGGCCGATCGGGCATGTTGCTGGGCGCCTGCTTCGCCGGGCTGGCGATCGAGAACTCGATGCTGGGGGCCACCCATGCCCTGGCCAATCCCTTGACCACGCATTACGGCATCGTACACGGGCAGGCCATCGGCCTGATGCTGCCGCACGTGATCCGCTTTAACGGCGCCCAGTGTGGCGGCTGGTATCGCGAGCAGATGGAATACGCCCCCCAGAGCGACGGCGCCTTGAGCAACGGCCACAGCCCCGAGGCCCTGGCCGAGCTGGTGACCGCCATGACGGGCAAGGCCGGGCTGCCGGCCAGGCTCTCCGACTGCGGCGTCGACGAGCACAAGCTGCCCGAACTGGCAGCCGATGCCACGGGGCAGTGGACCGGCTCGTTCAATCCGCGTAAGGTGGGAGAAGCGGAGTTGTTGTCTCTGTACAAAGCGGCCTGGTGATAAAGGCAGAAGGATGAAGGCAGAAGGCAGAAGGCAGAGTAAGAGACGCGCACGCGTCACCTCGTGCCTGCCGTTGTGGCGGGCTGCACTAAGGAGCAACCGGCGTGATCGCTTCTTCTGCCGTGCCTTCTGCCTTCTGCCTTCTGCCTTCTGCCTTCCTACTCTGGCTGCCGCGTGTTTGTACCTGGCGGCCAACTCGCCGGCGGCGGAGTCCGAGAGCAGCGGGCCGGTCCAGACGCAAGCACCCGCCGACGCCTGGCCGGTGTTCCGTGGCAACGCGAGCGCGACCGGCGTCGCGGCATCGCCACTGCCCGATGAGTTGCAGGTGGTGTGGAAGCGGTCGTTCAAGGACAGCGGCTTCGAAGCCACGGCGGCAATTGTCGGCGACACGGTGTACGCACCGAGCCTGGACGGCAACTTGTATGCGCTCGCTCTGGCCAACGGCGACGAGCGCTGGAAGTTCCCCACCGAGCTGGGGTTCAAGGCCGCCCCGGCCGTCCGCGACGGCGTGATCTACATCGGCGACTCGGACGGCCGGTTCTACGCGATCGACGCGGCCAGCGGGCAGGAGAAATGGAGCATCGACACCGGGGCCGAGATCAGCGCCGGCGCCAACTTCTACCACGACAAGGTGCTGGTGGGCTCGCAAGACGGCAGCCTGTATTGCCTGAATGCGGCCGACGGCGAGCTGGTCTGGAAGTACTCGATCGACAACATGATCCAGTGCGCCCCGACGGTGATGGAAAACCGCTGCTTCCTGGCCGGCTGCGACGGCAAGCTGCACATCATCGATCTGGACCGGGGCGAGGCGGTGGCCAAGGTCGAGATCCAGGACCCGACGAACAGCACCCCGGCGGCGGCCGGCGACTTTGTCTATTTCGGCACCCAGGGGGGCAAGCTGTTCGCGGTCAACTGGCGCGAGGCGGACGTGGCCTGGACCTATCAGCACGCCAGGCGCAAGCAGCCGATCCAGTCGGCGCCCGCCGTGGCGGAAGGGCTGGTGGTGTTCGGCGGGCGGAACCGGATGATCCACGGCATCGACGCCAAGGACGGGGTCGAACAGTGGACGTTTACCGCGCGGTCGCGCGTCGATTCGTCGTGCGTGGTGGTGGGCCAGCGGGTGTACGTGGGCTCCGGCGACGGCCGCCTGTACGGGCTGGATCTGAAGAGCGGCGACAAAGTGTGGGAGTACGAGGCGGGTGGAGCTTTTTCGGCCTCACCGGCCGTGGCGGCGGGCCGCCTGGTGATCGGCAACGAGACGGGCGATCTGTTCTGCTTCGGATCTCAATGAAATGAGGCCAGCCAGATGACCACCGAGAGCACCAAGACCGAGGTCGGCAGCTATTTCATCGCCAACTATCCCCCCTTCTCGCAGTGGACGAGCGATGCGCTGCCGGAGGTGCGGCAGGCCCTGGAGAGCCCGCCGGCCGACGTGCCGCTCGGGCTCTACTTGCACATCCCCTTCTGCCGCAAGCGCTGCAAGTTCTGCTACTTTCGCGTGTATACCGACAAGAACGCGCCCGACGTCGAGCGCTACGTGTCGGCCTTGTCGCGCGAGATCGAGCTGGTGAGCAGGCTGCCGGTGATGGGAGGCAGGCCTTTCCGCTTTGTTTACTTCGGCGGCGGCACGCCCTCGTTTTTGAGCGGGCGGCAGCTCACCTCGCTGGTGGACCGGCTGCGGGCCAACATCAACTGGAAGAACGCCGAGGAAGTCACGTTCGAGTGCGAGCCGGGCACGCTCTCGCAACCGAAGCTCGAGACGCTGCGGCACCTGGGCGTG
>JBBDNX010000639.1:0-2336 GCA_040877345.1 Pirellulales bacterium | reverse complement strand
TGCTCGATATGCCGATCACGATTCCCCGCGCCTCGATCACCCAGGTGTCGGACGACCTCAAGGCGCGGGATGCGTTGTTGCGGTCGTTTCCCGAGGTGGAGATGGTGGTCGGCAAGGCGGGCCGTGCCGAGACGCCCACCGATCCCGCCCCGCCGGACATGATCGAAACCGTGGTCAACCTGCGCCCGCGTGAGCACTGGCCCAAGCGCGAATTGCGGTATGAAGTGGCCCACCGCCATACCGAACGGATACTGGCGGCGCTGGTGCAGCGGAAATGGCTCAAGCAGCCTTCGGGCGACCAAGAGACCGAGATGGTCAACGACGCCACGATGTTCGCCCTGGAGACGTTGGACCAGACTCTGCGAAGCATGACCTTCCGGGACTATACGAGCTTTCAGCATCAGCTTGCGCCGAAATTGACGCGGTCCGCCGTGGACGAGATGGTGCGCTTGCTGCGGGCCGGCAATAAACTGAAACGAGAGCCGACGGACAAGGAGCTTGCCGATGTGACGTCGACTGTCGCGACCGAGTTCGGAGCCCACCTGGTTGAATCGCCGGATCTGCCCACGATCGAGTCGCTTGCTCAGCAGGTCTCGGCGCAACTGGCCCGGCGCGGGATCGTCGAGGCCAATCCGGAGCTGCTGCTGCTGAGCCCTTCGCCGCTGGAGCGCATCGTGCGCGATGCGGGTGAAGTGTTGGGCGTCGAGCGGCCTACGTTCTTCTCGACCGTGCTGGCGACCGTCGAGAGCGATGGCAATGAACTATGGCTCGAGCACGTGAAGCAGTGGAACTGGCATCTGTTCGACCGCGCTGTGCCGCTCTACACGTGGCAAGCCATCGCACAGTTACGGAAGAAGGCCGAAGCGCTGGGGTTGTGGGACGGTTCGCCCAGCGATCAGCAATTACGCGCCCTACAGGCCGATTTGGAAAAGCCGTTCGCCGCCCGCCTGTTCCTGTGGCGGAAGGACAAAGACCGTTTGCTCAAGGAAATGGACACGGTCGTCCGGGTCCCCGGCTGGGGCAATATCTGGACGCAGCCGATCATCAACCGCGTCGACATGTTGGCCACCGGCGTTCGCACGATGATCGGCGTGAAGGTCTACGGCGATGACCTGAACAAGATTCAGCAGCTTTCGGAACAGATCGCGGCGGTCTTGCGCGACGTGCCCGGCGCGGCCGACGTGTTGCCGGACCAGATCGTCGGCGAGGGATATTTGGAAATCGACATCAACCGCGACAAGGCGGCCCGCTACGGCATCAACGTGGGCGACGTGCAGGACGTCGTCGAGGTCGCCTTGGGCGGCAAGATGATCACGATGACCGTCGAGGGCCGCGAGCGGTTCCCCGTGCGGATTCGCTACGCGCGAGCGTTCCGCGAGGACGAAACGTCGGTCAAGAACCTGCTGGTCAGCGCCGCCGGGTCGATGGCCGCGCCCGGCGGTATGGACGGCATGGGCGAATCGGGAAGCGCCGGCGGCATGTCGGGCCGCAGCGCAGCCCTCGCTGCCGCCGCCGGAAGCGGCGCCGAGTCTGCGCTGGATCCCTTCCCCAACGGCGTCACGCAGATTCCGCTGGCCCAAATCGCCGACGTGCGCATCGTGGAAGGCCCGTCGATGATCAAGAGCGAAAACGGCCTGTTGCGCAGCTACGTGCAGCTCAACGTCCGCGACCGCGACATCGTGGGCTTTGTCGCGGAAGCGCGGCGGGCGGTGGCCGAGAAGGTCAAGCTGCCCCCCGGCATGTACATCGAATGGAGCGGCCAGTTCGAACACCAGGTCCGTGCCAGGAGAACGCTCACGGTGATCATCCCCATCGTCGTGTTGATCATCTTTGTTCTGTTGTACGTCACCTACCACGATTTCATGGACGCCGTGTTGATGATGCTGGCCGTGCCGGGGGCCGTGGCCGGGGGCCTGCTGTTCCAATACATGTTCGGCTTCAACTTCAGCGTGGCGGTGTGGGTCGGATTCATCGCCTGCTTCGGCCTGGCGACCGAAACCGGCGTGGTGATGCTGGTCTATCTCCGCGAAGCCGTCGCCAACCGCGGCGGCCTGGAGAACATCGGCAGCCTGGCCGAGCTCCGGCAGTCGATCATGGACGGCGCGGTGCACCGCCTGCGGCCGAAGCTGCTGACCGAAGGAACCACGATCATCGGGTTGGCGCCCATGCTCTGGGCCACGGGCACCGGGGCCGAGATCATGCAGCCGATGGCCGCGCCCGTGCTCGGCGGCATTCTGGTCGCGGACGAAGTGATCGACCTCTTGTTGCCGGTGCTGTTTTATCACGTTCGAGCCCGCCGCTGGCGGCGTATCCAGGCAGGTGCTCGATAAGGATCA
>JBBDNX010000638.1:0-2348 GCA_040877345.1 Pirellulales bacterium | reverse complement strand
GTTATCGATCACGCTCTTGGCCAGGTACTGGCCTGCGATGCCGACGGTGATCTGCAGCAGGCCGAACAGCACGGTGAAGCCGCGCGTGACCCACAGCGTGTGCCCCGGCGCGGCGGGCCGCACGAGTGGAATGTAGAAATCGTTGACCGCGGCGGCGGCCGACGAGTTGAGCGAGCTGGAGAGCGTCGACATGGCGGCGGCGAAAACGGCCGCTAGCGTCAGCCCGACGATCCCGACCGGCAGCTCGTGGACGATGAACGTGGGAAAGACCTCGTCGGCGCGGCCGAAAGTCCGGTCCTGGTAAAAGCAGGCCAGCCCCACGCCAAGCAGCAGGAAGAGGGCAAACTGCCCCAGCACGACCCAGCCGCTGAGGCGCAAGGCCCGGGCCGCATCGCTTTGCCCCCGGGCCGAGAGATAGCGTTGCACCATGAGCTGGTCGGCCCCGTGCGATCCCAGCGAAAAAAAGGCCCCGCCAATCAGCCCCGCCCAGAACGTGTACGCCAGGCCCAGGTCGAAGCTGAAGTTGAACACCCGCAGCTTCTCGTGCAAGGTGGCGTACTCGACCAGGCCCGGCCAGTCGTAGCTCAAGCGGTGCAGGATCACGGCGCCGGCCGAGAGGGCCCCCAGCATGTAAATGAAGAACTGGGCCACGTCGGTCCAGACCACGGCCTTGATGCCGCCCGCAACCGTGTACAGTATGGTGGCAGTGCCCATGACGAGCACCGCCAGGGCCAGGTGCGAATCGAACGCCACGTCGGCGGGACTTTCGGAAAAGAGCAAAACCTTCAGCACGATGGCCGTCAGAAACAGCCTCAATCCGTCGGCGAGCGTCCGAGTGACCATGAACAGCAGCGAGGCGGCCCGGCGCGTGCCGCGTCCGAAGCGGCGGTCGAGCACTTCGTAGGCCGTAAAAAGCTGGCCGCGGAAGTACTGCGGCAGCAGCAGGGCGACTACGATGTACTTACCGACCAAGTACCCGATGGCCAACTGCAGGAACGTCATGTCGCCGGCATAGGCCAGGCCGGGGACGCTGAGAAACGTCACGGTGCTGGTCTCCGTGGCCACGATCGAAACCAGCAGGGCCCACCAGGGGAGGTTACGGTTGCCGAGCAGATAGTCGGCCACGCTCCGCTGGCCGCGGCCCATCCACAACCCGAAGGCCACGACCGCCAACAGCGAGACGGCCACAATGGCAAGGTCGATCGGGTGGATCATGCTCGGCTCGTCAGCGAAGATGTTGAGGGAAGTTAAACACAAAGCCAGGCCCGATGCAAAGGGGGGCGATGAAGGCAGAAGGCAGAAGGAGGAAGGCAGAAGGAGGAATGACGAAAGCAAAGCGCTTCTCCACCTGTCTTGTTGTTTCCGCATGCGTCGCAATCCAAACGCAAGGTTTCCGAAAACCAAAGGCCTTTGTGTCCTTAGTGTTCTTTGTGGTTCCTTTTTTTCTTTGGCGTTTCCTCCTTGTTGTTTTTCAAGTGCTGGAGGCACCGCGAATTGACCAAGAACGATGACCTCGCCGCCCTGGCGGCTACTGAAGGCCGCAACCCGGCTTCGGAGCGGCTGGACGAGCTGTCCGCGATTGAGATCGTGCGCCTGATGAACGCGGAAGACGCCCGCGTGGCCGGGGCGGTGGCAGGCGCGGCGGACAAGATCGCCGAGGCGATCGACGCGATTGCCGACCGGCTGCGGCGCGGCGGGCGGTTGATCTACGTCGGGGCGGGCACGTCGGGCCGGTTGGGCGTGCTCGACGCCAGCGAGTGCCCGCCGACCTTCGACTTGCCGCCCGGGCAAGTCGTGGGATTGATCGCCGGCGGCCCAGCCGCGTTGACCTGGGCCGCGGAGGGGGCCGAGGATCGCCCGGAACTGGCGCGGGCCGACCTGGAAGCGATTGGCCTCGACCATCGCGATACCGTCGTAGGCATTGCCACCAGCGGCCGCACTCCCTACGTGATTGCGGGGCTCGAATTTGCCCGCGGCGCCGGCGCGTACACGATCGCAATCAGTGCGAACTACGAGTCAACCGTGGCCGCGGCGGCCCAACTGGCGATTACCGTGGTCGTCGGACCCGAGGTGGTCAGCGGCTCGACTCGGCTCAAGGCGGGCACGGCCACCAAGATGGTGTTGAACATGCTCTCGACGGGGGCCATGGTGCGGATCGGCAAGACGTACGGCAACCTGATGGTCGACATGCGGGCGACCAACAGCAAGCTCATCTCGCGGGCCAGGCGGATTGTCTCGCAGCTCACCGGTCTCGATCCCCAACAGGCCGAGCGGTTGCTGGAGTCTTGCGGAGGTGAAGTGAAGACAGCCGTTGTCGTCGCCCGCTGCGCGGTGACTCCGGACGTGGC
>JBBDNX010000637.1:0-12977 GCA_040877345.1 Pirellulales bacterium | reverse complement strand
CCCAGAACGGAGTGGCTGCCCCGAGAACCAGAAGAGCGCCAGGCAAACGGAGTTCCGATGCGCACGATTGCAATCATCAATCAAAAAGGGGGCGTGGGCAAGACCACGACGGCCGTCAATCTCAGCGCGGCCCTGGCCGCGGTCGGCCGGCAGGTCTGCCTGGTGGACCTCGACCCGCAGGCACATGCCACGCTGCACCTGGGGGTCGAGCCCGGCAGCCACGATCCGTCGATCTACGACGTGTTCTGCGGCCAGGCGTCGCTGGACGACGCGCGGCGGCAAGCGGCCGACAACCTGTGGGTGGTCGGCTCGCACATCGACCTGGCCGCCGTCGAGGTCGAGCTGGCCGGCGTGGTGGGCCGCGAGCTGATCCTCCGCGACAAGCTGGGCGAGGATCCGCGACGGTTCGATTTCATGATCGTCGACTGCCCGCCGTCGCTGGGCATCCTGACGCTCAATGCGCTGGCGGCCGTGGACGAGGTGTTCATTCCGCTGCAGCCGCACTTCCTGGCCTTGCACGGTTTGAGCAAGCTGCTGGACACGATCGACGTGGTGGCCCGGCGGCTGAACCCGCGGCTGAGGCTCAGCGGCGTGGTGCTGTGCATGTTCGAGTCGGGCACGCGGCTGGCGGCGGAAGTGAGCCGCGACGTAGAGCGCTACTTCAGCAGTTGCCGCGGCGAGCGGACGCCATGGTCCCAGGCCCGCTCGTTCGAGGCGCACATCCGCCGCAACATCCGCCTGGCCGAGGCGCCCAGCTTTGGGCAATCGATCTTTCAATACGCGCCCGCTTCGCACGGCGCCGAGGACTACCGGCAGCTCGCCTGGGAAGTGCTCGAACAAGCGGCGCGTCCGCCGCAGGCGGAGCAAGGCCAAGAACAACCGGCCGCCCACGTCTGAAGCCGCAGATGTCGTAGAATACGGTTATTCCGCGGCCCGCGTTGTGCGAAAGCGAATGGATGCAGTCGGCATGGCCTTCGATATAATGGAAAGGCGATACATGTCTCTGCAAAGGAAATGGCCAGCATGAAACCGAGTCAAGTTGTGGTGCACGGGATGTTGAGGCCAGATGGCACTATTCAATTGGACAGCCGTCCGAACCTGCCCGCTGGTCCTATCGAAGTAGTGTTGCGGCCTTTGTCCGTGCCGGTGCCCGCCGACGGCGACTGGTGGCAACAGTTGCGGCATGCCAGGGATGAACTGGAGGCAGTCGGAGGACCATTCCGGAGCAGTGAAGAAATTGAGAAGGAACGCCAGGGCTTTCGCGAGGACCATTCGGATAGTTAGAAATCGGACGTCCGGCGCATGAAGGTGTATTTGGACAGCGTCATTCTTATTTACTTTCTTGACCATGTGGGCACGCTGCAGGCACGCGCAGCCAAGCGCCTGGCGGCACTACGGTCAGCCGGAGATCAAATCGTTATCAGTGATCTCGTACGAATGGAATGTCGCGTGATACCGATTCGCATGGGTGACAGTGCACGGCTCGCTCACTTCGACAGCTTTTTCGCGCATCCCGATGTGCAAGCCGTGCCCATCACGACGGCCGTATTTGATCGGGCGACAAGAATTCGGGCGACCCACGGCTATAAGGCGATTGATTCGATCAACCTTGCAGCCGCCGCCGAAGGCCATTGCGGTCTGTTCTTGACCAATGATACAAAGTTGAGCCGCTTTCCAGACCTCACGGTCGAGACGATTTGACCGCCCATCGAATTGCTGTCCTGCCGCAGGTCCGAAGGTGAATTTCGTCTGCCTTCCCTTCTCCCTCCGATCACTGGGCGGCGGCGGTGGCGGGAGCCGCGGCTGCCGCCGGCACGGGCAGGCCGGGGGCGGCCTTGAAGGCCACCACGGTGGCGCCGTCGTCGATGTTCCAGATGCGGACCTCGCCGTCGAAGCTGCCGGTGGCCAGGCGCCGCGTGGGCTCGTTGTGCGAAAGCGAATAGATCCAGTCGGCATGGCCTTCGAAGCTGCGGACCTGGGCCCGGTCGCCTTCGTTGTGCTGCCGCAGCGTCTTGTCGCCCGAACAGCTAAAAATCATCCCCGCGCGGACGAGCACCTTGTACACGTCGCCGCCGTAGCCGCCAATCTCGGCGATCTTGTTGCCGTCGGCCGGGTTCCAGACGTGAATCGTCTTGTTGCCACCGCCCGTGAGCACCTGGTTGCCGTCGGCGCTGAAGGCCGCCGCATAGACCGCCTCGCCATGACCCGGATACGTCGCCAACGAGTCGCCCGTGGCCCCATCGAACAGCTTCGAGGTCTTGTCGCGGCTCGCGGACGCCAGCCGCGTGCCATCGTGGTTCCAGGCCACGCCCATCACCCAGTCGGCGTGGTCCTCGATCAGCCGCTCCTGGGCGCCGCTGGCCACGTCGAAGATGCGGATCGAGCGGTCGGCCGAGCAGGAGGCAAGCTTCGTGCCGGCCGGGTTGAATTCCACGTCAAAGGCCACGTCGGACAGGGTGGCCAGATCGTTGACCACGGTCCCCTGGCTGGGATCGAACAGTTTCACCTCGCCCGAGATGCCGGGCGTGCCGCTGGCCGCCGCCAGCAGCGTGCCGTCGCTGTTGTAGGCCAGGCCGTAGGTCCGCTGGTCGACGCTGCCGATCCGCCGCACGAGCTCGCCGGTGGCGGGGTTCCAGATGGTGATCTCGTGGTAGCCGCCCACGGCCAGCTCCTGTCCGTCCGGCCGGAAGGCGAGCGCCGTGACGGCGATCGTGCGGTGGTAGGCCTCGGGCGCCGCCGGGTGTGGCTGCTTGGGAATGATCGAGGCCAGCGTGGCCTGCTGATCGCCGTCGAAGGCGGCCCCCTCGGCCACCCAGCGCTTGACGAGCTCGACCTCCTCGGGCAGCAGCGGATCGCCCTCCTTGGGCATTCGCTCTGCTTCATCCTCGGAGTTGACCAGCCGCACGAGCTCGCTGTCGTCCGGATCGCCCGGCGTAATCGAGGCCAGAGTGGAAGCGCCGGCCTTCATCAGCGCAGCGAAGTTGTGGAGCTGGAAATCTCCCTTCGGTTCGCTCTGACCGTGGCAGCCCAGGCAGTTTTTCACCAGGATCGGCGCGACGTCCTTGGCAAAGCTGACGGGCTCCGGCGCCGCGGGCTGCTCAGCCTCCGCCGGTTGCTCGGCCTCCGCCGGTTGCTCCGCTTCGGCGGCGGGTTGTTCCTCGGCCGCCGCCGGCTGTTCCGCCGCGGGCTGCTCCTCGGCTGCCGCCGGCTGCTCTGCTTCGGCCGCGGGTGGTTCTTGCGCAGCCAGGAGCGCGGCGGGCACGGATGCTGCCAGCACCATCGCCGCTTGGACCAGAACCACGACAGCCACCGATCGAATCGTCGAACGCATGGGGAGACTCACCTTGGGCGAAGAAGTCTATTTGCCGCTCAGCAGCACGCGGCCGCCGCGCAGTCGATCAATGTTGGAACAAAAACTCGTTGGCGTTCAGCAAAGCCCAGAGGACGTCCTCCAGGCCGCGAATCTGGTCGCCGCTGGCCGCGATGTGATTCACGGCGGCGGCCATTTCGGGCTCTCCGGGCCGGCGGGCAAAGGCGGCCAGGTACAGCTCGGTGATGATTTCCTCGTTGGTCTTGCCCTGCGCCAGGAGCTGCCGCAGGCGGTTGTTCTCATCGCGGACCTTGGAGTGGACCAGCGGGCCGTTGATCATCTGCAAGGCCTGGGAGAGGTTCGATTCGTTCGACCGCTCGCACTGGCAGGCGGTTTCACGTGCCGGCTGGCCGAAGACCTTGAGAAAATAATTGTCGACGTCGGGGCTGGGCAACTGGGTGGCCCGCGTGCCGGCGGGCAGCCCGGCATACTTCTCCGGCACGTCGGTTACCTGGCAGATGGCGTCGAGCAACTGCTCGGCGGAGAGCAGCCGGGTGCGGGAGTGCGAGAAATACTTGACGTCGTTCTTGTTGAACTCGTTCTTCCGCGAGCTCAACTGGTAGGTGCGGCTGTTCAGAATGGCCCGCAGCACGTGCTTGCGGTCGAAGCCGTGCTCGACGAAGTCGCGCGCCAGCGCGTCGAGCAGCGCGGCGCTCGACGGCGGATTCGAGTCGCGGAAGTCGTCGACCGGCTCCACGATGCCGCGGCCTATCAGGTGCCCCCAGATGCGGTTGACTTCCACTTTGGCGAAGAACGGGTTGTCGGGCCGCACCAGCCAATCGACGAAAGCCTGGCGGCGGTCGCCCTCGCCCGGCAGCTCGGCGTCGCCGGTGAGAGGCAGCCAGGGTTTCATCTGCTGCCCGGTCCGCGGCTGGGTCACTTCGCCGGCGCGGGCCACGTAGACCACCAGCTCGTCGGGCCGCGCGCTGGCCTTGCGCTGCACCCGGTTGAAAAAGGCGCCGATGCCGTAGTAGTTGTCCTGGGTCCAGCGCTCAAAGGGATGGTTGTGGCACTTGGCGCACTGGATGCGGATGCCCAGGAACAATTGCGAGGTGGTCTCCGTGCAGTCGTTGGTGTCGGCGGCCGTGCGGAAATAATTGGCCGGCGGATTGTTGAAGGTGCTGCCGTCGGCAGTCAGCAGCTCGCGGGCGAACTGGTCGTAGGGCACGTTGTCGCGCAGCGCCGTCGTGAGCCAGCGGTGAAACTTGGGCACGCCGGCCGGGGTCACCTTGTTGTTGCGCAGCCGCAGCAGGTCGCCCCACTTCAACGTCCAGTAATCGGCATACTCCGGCCGCTCCAACAGCGCGTCGATCAGCCTGGCCCGCTTGTTTGGATCCTGGTCGCCCAGGAAGGCCGCGACTTCGGCGACCGTGGGCAGCACGCCGATCACGTCGAGGTACACGCGGCGGACGAACTCTTCGTCGCTGCACAGCTCGGAGGGGAGAATCTGCAACTGCTCCAGCTTCTCGAACACGAACCGGTCGATGTAGTTGTTTTCCGGCGGATCGTTCCACTGGAAGCCCTCGATGTCCTTGAGGAACATGACGTAGGCCGTTTCGATCTTCTCCAGGTAGCGGACCAGGATGGCCGCCTCGCCCCGGTCGTGGCCGACCACCAGACCGCTTTCGTCGACAGTGGCCACGGCCTCGTCGGAGCTGGAGAACGCCGCCAGTTGGGTGATGTCGCGGACCGAACCATCGGAGAAGGTGGCCAGCACGTGCAGTTGCTGGGTATGGGCCGGACGGTGCAGGATCCGCTGCCGCGGGTAGACGTCGACACTGACGCAGGTGGGCGCGTCGGGCGGGTCCAACTGGCACCCCTGCTGGATCCAGTCGTGCAGGATCTCGTAGGCCGGGTCGGTCGTGCGCAGCCGCCGCCCGCCGCCGTGTGCGATCTGCATCAGCGGTTTGCGCAACAGCAGGCTCTTCTCGGGCTGGAAGCTGTTGGTACGGCGGTTGTACGACTCGCGGATCAGCGTCAGCGTGTCGAGCGCCGGATCGTAGGCCCGCAGCGAGAGGCGGAAGCCGGCCTTGCCGCTGGGCGAGCCGTGACACGCGCCCGAGTTGCACCCCTGCTTGGAAAGCGCCACCAGCGTGCCGTAGTTGAAGCTCACCCGCTCGGCAACCTGCTGGTTGCTCACCTGGACGGGCACCCGCAGCTCCTGCCCACCCACTCGCACCAGCACTTCGGCGCTGCCATCGGCCACGCCCTTCGCCAGACCCCCGGCCACCTTGAGGACGGCTTCGTTCGTCGAGACCAGCTCGGCCGCCCGCGTCAGGTCCTGCACGGCGCCGCCGCCGTAATGACCGCTGACCACGAGGTGCATCCGCGCCCGGGCCGACTCTAGCTTGAACTCGGTCGGGTAGACCTCGATCCGCTCCGGCGTGCCGATGACGATTGGCTCCAGCGGCGGGTCTTCGGCGCCCTGGACCTCGTCGGCGTGTGCGGCCGGCAGCCCCAGAGCTGGAAAAGCCGCCGAGAAAACCGCCAACAGGGCCCAACTTACGGCCCGCCGGCCCGCTGGTCCCAACTTACGGCAGGGCTCGTGAATGAACAGTCGCATTGCTTCTCCCTTGCTTTGAGCCTGTCCGCGCGGATGGCGCGCGCGATCGCAACGCTGTAACCGATGTTTTAAGGCATGCTGATCTCGAATGCCACTGGCGGGCTTTCGACGGTAAACGGTTTGTCGTTGATCTTGGTGGTGGCGACGACGGTCAGCCCGGCCGGCCCGACCGCCGCGTCGGCCGCCGCTGCCAGGTCGATCTCGACTTCGTTCTGCCCCTCGGCGATGCTGATTTCGGCGGGGACCGTCAGTCCGGGAGGCAGGTCCTTGAAGGCGATCGTCACCGCGCCGGCGGCGGCCGGGTTGCGCGTGAGCACGATCTTGACCTTTTGGGCGGCGCCGCGAGCCACTGCTCCCGCCGGCGCGACGGTCACCTCGATCGGCTTGACCACCCGCAGCACCGCGGCCGGCAGCACGACCTGCCGCGGCTGGTTCTGGAACGTGGCCGACCCGGTCACGCGGAATGGGTACTCCGCCTCGGCCAGCGAGCCGGGGCCGGTCAACTGCACGGCCACTTCGGCCTTGCCCTTCTCGATCGGCGCCACGGTGGCCGTGACGCCCGGCGGCAGCGAGTCGACGGTCAAGGCGATGGGATCGTCAAAACCGTTGAGCTTGGTGGCCTTGACTAAAAATGTGGCAGTGCCGGCGATCTGCGGAAATGCCACCGGATCGACGGCCAACTGGAAGAAATCGGGGAATACGGGAGAAACGCCCAGGCCAATCGAGCCATCCAACTCGGCGGGCGGGTAGGCCAGGCCGTTGAAGGCGGCCCGCAACGGGGTGAGCGTGCTGGCCCGGGCGGCGAAGTCGGCCTCGCCGATCTTTGCCCGGCCGACCACCTGCATCGTCAACAACTGGCCCGGTTCGAGAGCGGACGGCAGCGTAATGTTCATCACGACTTCGTTCTGCCCCTCGGCAATCACGTTGTTGGCCAACGTAAAGCCCTCGCCCGCGCCTTCCAGGCCCAGCGTGATCGGGCCGTTGTAATCGCGGCGGGCGCTGGTCACCTTGACCACGAACACGCCTGCCTTGGGCGCGTCGAACTTGTCCGCCTCGACGGCCAGGGTGAATCCGGGCCGGTAAGCCTCGGCTTCGATCCGGTACACGTGCTCCGGCCCGCCGCGGCGATTCAAGTCCTCGACCATCAGCCGGTACACGCCGTCTTCGGGGAACGTGTAATCGATCAGCCCGTCGTCAGTCCCTGCATCCTCCGCCTCGGCCACCATGGCGCCGTCGGCCTTATACAACCGCAGGAACAGGTCGGTGGGCGAGCCGAGGCTGCGGGTGCGGCCCCGCAGCCAGAATCGCTGACCCGCCTTCGCCTCGATTGCATAGTAGTCGCGGTCTTTGGCTGTCTCGAAACGGCCGTTGACCGCTCCCGGCACGGCAATCGTCGAAGCCAACTCAGGCGCGTCGTTGGGTTCAAACTCGACTTGTTCGGCCAACGGCGAAGCCACCAGCGAGAGCATCGCCGATCCCTGCCCATCCGGATACTTGACGGCCAGTGGCAGGCGGCCTCCAGGGACCAGCGATGGCACGGCCGCCGTCATCGATGGCACCGACTCGACCGCCGGCCCGGTAATCGTCAGCTTGGGCGACGTGCCCAACCGGCCCCCCATGGGAAACGGAGCGGTCGGCAACGGGAAATCGCCCAGCCGCAGCCGATAGCGGTAGTTGGCGCCGCCCTGGTAGCGGATGTCGCGAATCTCGATGAAGTAGGTGCCGGCCTCGGCAAACACGTGAACGAAGCGGCTGTCGGCGCCGAGGCCCGCTTCGTCATCGCTGTAGGCCAGCTCGCGGCCCGCCGCATCCAATAGGCGGATCACCGGATCCAGTGCTGAACCGAGCCGCCGGGCCACGACTTCGATGCTCATCCGCTGCCCGGCGGCCGCGTTGATCTTGTAGAAGTCGTAGCTCTCGGCCTCGCAGGCCCCGTCTACCGCGATGGGGAGCGAAATCTCCTGGGCCGTTTCAACCGTCTTGTTGCCGCCGCTGTCCTGGATGCTGGGCAGGTCGTCGATCATCCACAGCCGCAGGCTGGAGATGCCCTGGCCCGTGGCCAGCCGCAGGCCAAAGATGCCGACCGGCGCGTCGGGGGGCAGCGACACCCGGTACGTCACCGTGTCAGCCTTGGTGCCATTGCCCTCGATGCCCGGCGTCAACTCGATGGCGGCCGAGGGCATGTTGGTCCAGACACCCGTGGTGCCCGCCAGGTTGGCGCCGACGAAGGCGATGTCGGTCGGCTGTTCAGGCGCGACCGCCGAGGGAACGGTGTGGCTAACGGCGGGGGCTTGTGCCCAAGCGTGGTGAGCGGCAAGCGCGCTGGCAATCGCCAAGGCGGCCGCGATGAATCGCTTCATGGCAGCTTGGTCCCTCTGGTCTTGCGTCAGGGCCTGGCCCTGAGAATAGTCTCGTAGGATGGTCGCGCGGGAGTCGAGGCAGGTGGCGTGCGGTTCGCTCGGCCAAGCCGATGGCTTCACGGGATGCAAACGGGCTTGCCGTAAGCCGGCGGCAAGCGATCGGCGGGCGTTCGTGGGTCGGTGAGGTCTTATTGGGTATGGGGCAACTAGCCCGTCCGGGCTACAGGTGACGTTAAACTGCCCAGTGCGGGGTTGTCAAACTAATAAATGGGCTTTTCGACTTCTCCGTCTTGTGATTTCTCGGCGGGCAGTCGCCAGCACATTCATCGGCGGCGTTTGATGGATTATAAGCAATCGGCTCATTCGGCCACAAGCAGCCCGGCGGACTCCGGGAATCGCCTGCCCGCAAGCCCCGAGGTGCAGCGAAGTTTGACAGTTTCAGGCGCTCGTTGGTAGACTCGTGGCGCTGTTGGGGCCGGAACACGCGGTCTTGCGAGCCTCTCTGCCCAGTGCCGGGTACCTCGCCGGGCGCGATGTCGACGCGGGAGATTGACGTGTCTGACGGCCGGCTGGTTTTGCCGGGCGCTCGGCCATGGCGCGTTCAGGGGGCGCCGCACGCTCTTTCGGCTGCTTTTCCCGTCTTGCCTCTAGGGCGGAATGCGAAGCGCGTGGTTGGTGAGTTTGCCGCGGCGGCTTGTAGCTCCGCGGCGCGTGTTCGAAATGTGACCCGATTTGGAGGGTGCGAAATGAGGTACTTGAGTCTCTGTTTCTTGGTTTTGAGCCTGGCGCTGGCCGGATGTGGAAAAGACGACGATCCCGCCGGAGGCGCGGGAGCGTGGGCCGGAACCGGCGATGCCGGTACACCGGGCGCGGGCACTGACGAGGGGGACGCCAAGGACGCGACCGACGGGAATGGGGGCTACTGATACGGATGGCTGCGTTGTCGTAGTAAGCGGCCGCAGCCGTCAAACTTCTTCCGGGGCAGGAGGACCGCCGCGGTTCTCCTGCCCCCTTACTTTTGGCAGGCAGCCGCCCCCGGCCGACGAGGACAACGTGCGATTTCGCACCTAACTTCATGCCGTCGAGCCGATTGCGCGATGGCTTCGAGCAGCGATCCCAGCCGGGCGCAAAAAAAAAATATCGCGACCTCCGGCACGCCGGCGAAAGGCCGTCCTACGCCAAGTTGTTACGCATCGGCGGTTTACGACCGTGCCTGGCAGGCGGCCGCTGGCGGATCGCTCGGCTGAACAATTCTCTAACATGCGTGCTGGCAAGCATTTCAACGAATCAAAAAAACTGGTTGACTATGCATTCGAAAGGTGTAAACTCTGAACCAAACAACTGCATATTGTGGCATGGACGCAGTCCGATACAATATGTTGTTGTGTCTGGGTGACGCATACGACCCTCGAGCGGTCGGTGAAGGCGACGATTTGGGCCTGAGAATGGCATCCCCATGGCCCCAAATTGCCGAAGACTTCACCAGGTATGTATACTTATGTATACTAAGCACGGATGCCCGAGCCTTTCTCTGAGGGGGGAGTTCTCATGGTCGAACCAAGCGCTGCTCGATTGAAGGGCCAGCCAGCGATGGAGCGTTCCAAGACCAGCCGGGAACGCCGATTCGCCGGCGCACTCCAGATCGATTCTGTCTTTTGCCCCGACGAGGTCGGCGATCCGTTTGAGACCGTCGACTGGGAAGTGCGCACCGCGGCCATCAAGGGCGAAGCGGGCGAGGTGCTCTTCGAACAGAACGACTGCGAAGTGCCGGCCGGTTGGAGCCAGTTGGCCACCAACGTCGTCTGCAGCAAGTACTTTTACGGCGAGGTGGGCACGCCCCAACGCGAGAAGAGCGTGCGGCAGTTGATCCACCGCGTCAGCCGCACGATCGCCGACTGGGGCGCCAGCGACGGCTATTTCGCCACTGCCGAGGACGGCGAGCGTTTTTACCGCGAGCTGACCTGGTTGTGCCTGCACCAGCACGGTGCCTTCAACTCGCCCGTCTGGTTCAACGTGGGCCTCTATCACCAGTACGGCGTCAAGGGCGCCCAGTGCAATTGGCATTGGGACGCCGAAGCCAGCCAGGTACGCCAGCCGGACAACCCGTACGAGTATCCCCAGGGGTCCGCCTGTTTCATTCAAAGCGTGCGGGACGACATGGAAGACATCATGGAGCTGGCGCGCAGCGAGGCCATGCTCTTCAAGTTCGGCTCGGGCACCGGCACCGATCTCTCGACGTTGCGTTCGCACCGCGAGAAGCTTTCCGGTGGCGGCAAGCCTTCCGGGCCGCTCTCGTTCATGCGCGTCTACGACCAGATCGCGGCCGTGGTCAAAAGCGGCGGCAAGACGCGCAGGGCCGCCAAGATGCAGTCGATCAAGGTCGGCCACCCCGACGTGATGGAGTTCATCGAGAGCAAGGCCAAGGAAGAGCGGAAGGCCCGCATCCTGATCGCCCACGGCTATGAGGCCAATTTCAACGGCGAGGCTTACAGCTCGATCCTGTTCCAGAACGCCAACCTCTCGGTCCGCGTCAGCGACGAGTTCATGCAGGCCGCCGTCGACAACCGGCAATGGACCACCCACTGGGTGACCGATCCAGCGCGCGAAGGGCCAAGCTGGCCGGCCCGCGACGTGCTGGCCAAGATGGCCGAGGGCGCCTGGTTCTGCGGCGACCCGGGCGTGCAGTACGACACCACCATCAACCGCTGGCACACCTGCCCCAACTCGGGCCGGATCAACGCTTCGAATCCGTGCTCGGAATACATGTTCCTGGACGATACGGCCTGCAACCTGGCCAGCATCAACCTGATGAAGTTCCGGCAAGAGGATGGCGGCTTCGCCATCGATCGGTTCCAGCAGGCCTGCCGGATCTACTTCATCGCCCAGGAGATCCTGGTCGACCATGCCAGCTATCCGACGGCGCGGATTGCCGCCAACAGCCACCGCTTCCGCCCGCTGGGGCTGGGCTATTCGAACCTGGGCAGCCTGATCATGTCGAGCGGCCTGGCCTACGATTCGCCCGGCGCGCTGGGCCTCTGCGGCGCCCTGACCGCGATCCTGCACGGGGCCGCCAACCTGGCCAGCGCCGAGCTGGCGGCGGCCGTGGGTCCCTTCGAAGGGTATGCCGAGAACAGCGAGCCGATGCTGCGGGTGATGCAGATGCACCGCAACGCGGTCGAAGAGATTGACGAGGCCTGCCCGGACTATCTCAGGCAAGCGGCCCGCACGGTCTGGGACGACGTGCTGGCCGCCGGCCGCGCGCACGGTTTCCGCAATGCGCAGGCCACGGTGCTGGCGCCCACCGGCACGATCAGCTTCCTGATGGATTGCGACACGACGGGAATCGAACCGGAGATCGCCCTGGTCAAGTACAAGCAGTTGGCCGGCGGCGGGATGCTGAAGATCGTCAACCAGACGGTGCCGCGGGCCTTGAAGACCTTGGGGTACGGCGAATCCCGTATCGGGTCGATCATCGATTCCATCGACCGCCACGACACGATCGAAGGTTCGCCCGATCTGCTGGACGAGCACTTGAGCGTCTTCGACTGTGCCTTCCAGCCCAAGAACGGCAGGCGCTCGATAGCCTGGGCGGCCCACGTGCGGATGATGGCCGCCGCGCAGCCCTTTCTGTCGGGCGCCATTTCCAAGACGGTGAACATGCCCCGCGACACGACGCCGGCCGACATCGCCGACGCCTACTTGGAGGGGTGGCGTCTGGGTCTCAAGGCCCTGGCCGTGTACCGCGACGGCTCGAAGGAGAGCCAGCCGCTTTCGACCAGCACCGAGGGGGACAAGGCGGCGGAGAAGCAGAAGGCCGTCCCGCGGCGCGAGCGCCTGCCCGACACGCGGCGCTCGATCACGCACAAGTTCAGCGTGGCCGGCCACGAAGGATACATCACGGTAGGCCTCTATGACGACGGCCGCCCCGGCGAGCTGTTCATCACCATGGCCAAGGAGGGAAGCACGGTCGGCGGACTGATGGACTGCTTTGGCACGGCCGTGTCCATGAGCCTGCAATACGGTGTTCCGCTGGAGGTGTACGTGAACAAATTCTCGCATACCCGCTTCGAGCCGATGGGGCACACCAAGAACCCGGACATCCGGATTGCCAAGAGCATCGTCGACTACATTTTCCGCTGGCTGGGAGTGACCTTTCTGCCCGGCTACCGGGAAGCCAGCTCGGGGCTTGCGGCGACCGACACCGCCTCGCTAGGCTACCCGCGGGGCCCTTCCGACGGAGAAGATCCGCCGGGGGACTCCAGGCCCGCCGCCAAGAGGGCCGGCGGGCTGAGCGCCGGGCCTGGATTGCCCATCGAGTCCGATCCGCGGATGGCCAATGGTAAACGGCCGCACGCCGCCGAGAGTCCAAGCAAGAATGGATCAAGTAACGGCTCGACCAACGGCAGCAGCGAAAAGGCCACAGCCTTGTTGGAGCGGGCAGGCATCGCGCCCAAGTGGGAATTCGACTCGGCCGCCGGCTCGCCGGGCCGCAGCGAGCAGTTCGCCAGCTTCCAGGCCGATGCGCCGGCCTGCGACAACTGCGGCGCGATTACGGTGCGTAACGGAAACTGCTACTTGTGCCATAACTGTGGAAACAGCATGGGTTGCTCGTAATGGATTGTCGGGAAGGGATCCCGCGAGCAACCTGTCTCTTCCGCGGCAGCCCGTCCCAAGGTTTGGGGCC
>JBBDNX010000636.1:0-2355 GCA_040877345.1 Pirellulales bacterium | reverse complement strand
GGCCTTGATGTCGCCCACGTGCCGGTGCACCTCGCGCATCTCGGTGTTGCGCGAGTCGACATCGGTGGTCAGCGCCTGCACCGAATTGAGCAGGTCGACCAGGGCTGTCAGCGCCGCCCTGCGGTCCTGTTGCCCCAGCTTCTCTCTTTCGGCGTGAGTGGTGTGCCGGCCGATGTAAAAGCCGGCAATCAAGCTGGCAACGACGCTTGCCAGGACCCAGATCGCAATGTGGGTAAATGAATTCACGGACCTCTACCCCCCTGCCAGAACCGCTCAAAAAACTATAGGACACAAAAAGCGGCTCTCGCCAAGCAGACCGGCATAATCAGAACCATTGGCGCAACCGAGCAGCGAAAGAAGGGGTCTCAGGCCGCTCCCCTTGAACGTACTGCCGCCATGCGTTCACGTCGTTGCCGAAGTCCTCGCCCGTGACCCGCCTCAACGATTGTACGGCCCGATACTGCAAAGCCGGATCGTCGTCTTCCAGGACCGGGGCCAGGGCCGCCACGGCTTGAGGATCTTCCAGGTCGCCGAGGGCCCGGGCAGCCGCCAGCCGCACGTCGTTGTCGGCGTCGGAGCGGACCGCTTCGGCCAGGATGCCGAGCGCCTGCGGCCCTCCCCGGCGAGCCCAGGCCTCGCAGCAGGCCACCCGCACGTCCGGGTCGGGGTCTTGCATGGCGGCCCGCATCGGCAGCTCCGCGGCGGGAGTGTCGAGAGCGGCCAGGGTGCGCAGCATGTGCCCGCGAACGAGTGGTTCCGGCTCACTCGCCAGTTTCTGGGACAACTCGGCGGCCAACCTTTGCTGCTCATCGGGCGGCATGCCGTCGATCCGTTTGGCCGAATCGCCGAGTGCATTGATCCGATCGGCGGCCGTCTCGATGCGCGGCCCGCTCGGTTCGGGTTTTCCGAAAAGCGCCAAGCCCAGCGGGCCGCCGCGGCTGCCGGATCCAGCGCAACCGGCCAGAGCCAGCGCAGCCAGGCAAGCGAACAAAACCAGCGATGAGTGTGCTCTTGTGCCGCGCATTGAGTCCGGTACGGTGCCCAACGGCACACTGCTGTTACTTGCCGGGACCGCGGGTTGTCCCTGCCGGTTCCAAGGCCGGAGAACGCCCCGGAACGTGCGAGGCGGGACTATAGCAAGCTGCCGTGTCGAAGCCAAGATGAGTCGGCCGCTGGTTGCGGCTGGGCCGCAAGCCGGTAGACTCCTGGTGGCCTATTGGGTTGTGCTTGGCTGGGTTGCGGTTCGTGAGAGTGGGTGAATCGCGTCGAATGCATAAAACGGCACGCATAGTGCTGCTGGGCGCTGCTTTAGCGATCCTGGTTGTGCTGCTGGCAACCGCGGCCGACCAGCGCACGTTGCGGCTGGCGGCCAACACGCTGTTGCTGTCCGGCCTGGTGGCCGCCATCAGCGTCCCGCTGGGCACGGCCCTGGCAGTCATGCTGGCCCGCACCGACCTGCCGGGCCGGCGGGGATTGGCTGTTTTGCTGGCGGGTTTGCTGCTGCTTCCGCTCTACTTGCAGACGGCGGCCTGGCAAGCCGGCTTCGGGACGATGGGCTGGTTCAGCCTGACATTTTCGGCGCCCGTGCTGCTGGAAGGCTGGCTGGGCGCCGTCTGGGTGCACGCCGTGGCGGGGCTGCCCTGGGTGGTGTTGATCGTTTCGGCCGGGCTGATTTACGTTCCGCGCGAACTGGAAGAGGCGGCCTTGATGGACGGCAGCCCAGGCCAGGTACTGCGCCGGGTGACGCTGCGGCGAGCGTGGGTAGCCGTGGGCGTGGCGGCCTTGTGGGTGGCAGTGAGCACCGCAAGCGAGATAACCGTCACCGACCTGTTTCAGGTCCGCACCTATGCCGAGGAACTGTACGTGGAGTTTGCCATCGGGGGCGAACCGGGACAGCCGCCGCTGGGCGCGATTGGAAGCACGGTGGTCGTTGCCCTGTTGGTTGTGGCCGCGCTGGCACTTGCCGCCGGCATCGGACCCTTGGTGCGGCACGCCACGCAGCACGGGCCGCTGATCTTTGGCTTGGGCCGCTGGCGCTGGCCGGCCGCGGTGGTTGTGGCGCTGGTCGTGCTGGCGGTGGTGGGCGTGCCGCTGGCCAGCCTGGCTTGGAAAGCGGGGGTGGAGGTGCGGCAGAGCGGTTTCGAGCGGACGCGCGAGTGGTCGCTGGCGAAATGCGTCTCGATCGTGGCCACCAGCCCGCTGCGCTACCAACGGCCCTTGTTCTGGTCGGCAATTCTCGGTTGCCTGGCGGCGAGCACGGCCATGGCGGCGGCCGTGGGCCTGGCGTGGGCCGGCCGGCGGCAGGGCCTGCGGGCGCTGCCCGCGCTCGTGCTGGCGGCACTGTCGCTGGCGGTG
>JBBDNX010000635.1:0-2355 GCA_040877345.1 Pirellulales bacterium | reverse complement strand
CTGGACGATGCCGACGGCGCGATCCGAACGGCGACGCGTATGGGTTGTTCCCGAGGCGCTCATGGCCCAGCTCGATAGCCTGGCTTGTGAATGCCAGTCGAGCGACTGGGCGATACGCGTCAAGGGTCTGATCGTTGAACTCACCGACCGGAACCAGCCTGGAGCTGAACGGCTAGCGCAAATCATCGGCGAGCTCGGTCAACTGGCCGATGAAAGCTGCACGGCGCTGGCCGGCGCGGGCGAGAGCCCTCGCGCGGCCGATGTGCGCCGGGCCTGCCACGCCTTGACCAGGCGGCTCAGCCTCTGGCAAATGGTCGCCGACTTGCAGCACGGAGGCGAGACGAGCAGGCTGGTTTCAATCCAATCGAGCCGTTTCTCGGAGTGCCTGGCCGAGGTGTCGGCGTACCTGGCTTCGGAAGCCCAGGGGCAATCGTGGCGAGATTATCTCTTGCTCGACTCGCTCGAGCGGCTGGCCGACCAGCCCAGCCTTGTCGAGCGCGATCGACTGCGCGAGCTGGCGCGCAGGCTGCTCGCCCGCCTCGATCCCAGCAAGCTCGATCCGCGGCAGCGCGAATTCCTTGCCTCCTCGGGGCCCCTGAGCCGGCTCACCAGCCAGTTGCAGCGGTGGGCGACCGAGCCGGTCGATTCCCGGCAACTGCTGGAAACACTGGAGGAGTTTGAACAGACCGGCCTGCCCGGACAGGCCCGGCTGCTGATGGCCAGCGCCGTCAATGTCGAAGGAGTCCCCCTGGCCGATCAGGAGGCCGGTTCCTGGCTGGAAGAATACTACCGCAATGCGAACGTGCGGGTGGCCTTGACGCCTGCGCTGCTGCGGCGGTTGCTGCCCGAACCGCCGCCGCTCGAAGCCCCGGTCAGCGACTCGATCCTGGGAGTGCCGACGCGGGGCTGGAGCACCACCCGCACCACGTTGGATCTGCGGCCGGTCAACGATCCGCATCGGCTGCTGCTGGAGCTGGAGGCCAGCGGACGCATCCAGGCCAACACCCGATCCACCAGCGGACCGGCCACGTTCTACACGCGGAGCAACGCCGACTACTCGGCGCAAAAACTTTTCGAACTGGACTCCCAGGGACTGCGTGCCTGGCCCGCCCGGGCCCAGGCCGACAACCGGCCACGACTGAGCGGCGTGAGCACCGACTTCGATTGGCTGCCGCTGATCGGCCCGCTGGTCGAGAGCATTGCCCGCGCGCGGCATGCGGAGAACCAACGGCTCGTGCGGCGCGTGGCAACCCGCAAAGTGACCACAAAGATCCGCCGCCAGGTCGACGGCGCGATCGAGCCCAAGCTGCAGGCGGTCAACCAGCGGCTTCACGACCAGGTGCTCTCGCCGCTGTCGCGGATGGAGTTGGATCCGCGCCTGGTCCAGCTCCAGAGCAGCGATCGCGGCTGGACGATCCGCCTGCGTTTGGCGGGCGACGATCAACTGGCCGCGCATACGCCGCGGCCACGGGCCCCTTCCGACAGCGTGGCGAGCGTGCAGATTCATCAGTCGCTGGTGAACAACATGAGCGAGCAGTCCGGCTTCGACGGCGCCAGCTTCACCTTGCCGGAGCTGCAGGCCCGCCTGGCCCAGTTGCTGGCCCTGCCCGTTGAGACGTTTTCCCAGACCGAGGCCGACGACATCCGGATCAGCTTCGCCCCCCGCGGCGCGGTGGCGGCGCGGTTCGGCGAGGATCGGATTGAACTGGTCCTGACCATTGCCGAGCTTCGCCATCGCCGGCGGGTCTGGCAAGATTTCACCGTGCGGATCTTCTACCGTCCGCAGTCCGATGGACTCACCGCGAGCCTGGTCCGCGACGGCACCATTCAAGTGCACGGCAAGCGATTCGGGAGCAGTCCGCAGATTGCCCTGCGGGGCATGTTCAACCGCGTCTTTTCGCAGGACCGGGGCATGGAGTTGCTCGGTCCCAAGCTGGCCGTCGACGGGCGGCTGGCCGGCCTGGGCGTGACCCAGTTCGTGATTGCCGACGGCTGGATCGGGCTGGCGGTCGGCCCCCGCCGCGACGATACAGTGGATCGGATCATCGCAACGGGACAAGGCAGCCCGCCTTCGGACGCCCATCCCCAGGCGAGGGCAGCAGACGCCGATGGCCGTCTCTAGCCCTCCATTGCACTTTGGCCGCACCCGGCGAGAATAGGTACGACGGTTCGTCCGGCCAGGCAGCGTCCAGATCCCATTGTGCCTCCCTCTCCTTTCGAATCCGGCGAGATTCTCGACAGCCGTGACCCGGCCTTGTGGCAGGTCCGCGCCAGCGCGGACGGCCCGTCCGGATCGCTCCCCTTGACCGCTGAAATGCTGCGCGACTGGCCGAGCGGGGATCTGTTCGGAATGAC
>JBBDNX010000634.1:0-2358 GCA_040877345.1 Pirellulales bacterium | reverse complement strand
GGCCGCCGGCGGCTCGCGGGGCGACGGAGAACCTACCATGTCCGTCGCCGACAGCTCGCCGCGCTTGGCCCGGGCGGCCGGGCCGGCCGAGGCCGCCTCGGATACGGCCGTCGCGCTGGAGGCGCCCGGCGGCGCCGCGCCTGGCTCGACGAGTCAGCCGGGAGCGACCGAGCCGGCGGCCGATGGTCCGGCGGTTGGTGAGCTTGAACGTGCGGCCGCTGCCGCGCCCGCCGGCAACGGGCCCGCCGGTCCGGCCGCGCCGGACGATGCTTCAACCGGCGTCGCGGGAATCTCGATCGGACCTCGCCGCGTCGACACGGATGCGGACCCGGCGGGCAGCATCGGCGGCTCGCCGGCTTTGAGCCGGGCTCCGTCGGCGGCCGATGCGGACGCCGAGCCGGTGGAGGTGGCTTCAACTGGACAGCCAGGATCGACTGATGCAGACGGCAATCCGCTCACCGCAAGCGGCACGGCGGAAGGAGCTGAGATTCCGGAGCCGGGCGGGCCCGCCTCGGACGATCGCACGCGAGCGCAGCGGCGCAGCGGCGGGCTGCCGGCGCGGATCGTGGCCCCGGCGGGACCCGGCGGCCTGGCAAAGGACACCCCCGGCAGCCTGGGGGTGCCAAGCCGCCGAGCGCGGCCTGAGAGCCCGCTGGTCCAGACCGACTTGGGGCGCTTGATCCTGGAACGGAGCGGTTCGACACCGGCGGCTGAGGTGCGCGTGCAGGACGCCGCGGTGCCCGGTTTGAAGCAGCGCGACCGAGAAACGCGCGAGCAGTTGGCGCGCCAGCGAGGCGGCAGCGCCGGCTCGGAGCTGGCGGTCGAGCGAGGGCTGGAGTTCCTGGCACGGCACCAGAGCCCCGACGGCAGTTGGAGCCTGGAGAACTTCGGCCAGGGCAAGCCCGGATATCAAAACGCCGGAGCGGGGGAGATGCAATCAAACACGGCGGCCACGGGGCTGGCTCTGCTGGCATTTCTCGGGGCCGGTTATACCCACACCGACGGCAAGTACCGCGACGTGGTGGCCCGCGGAGTGAACAACCTTCTGGCCAACCAGCGCGACGACGGCGACCTGTTCGTGCCCCAGGACGAGCAGTCGAACCGCAACGTCTGGCTGTACAGCCATGGTATTGCGTCGATCGCGCTGTGCGAGGCATACGGGATGACCCGCGATCCGTTACTGGAGGCGCCGGCGCAGCGCTCGCTCGACTTTATCGTCTGGGCCCAAAGCCCCAGCGAAGGCGGCTGGCGATACTACCCGCGGCAGGGGAGCGACACCTCGGTTTCCGGGTGGCAGTTGATGGCCTTGAAGTGTGGCGAGCTGGCGGGCCTGGCCGTCAGCGCCGAGTGCTATCAGCGCGTCGAGCGGTGGCTGGACGGGGCCCAGGCGCCGTCGAACCGGTCGCTGTACGCCTATCGGCCCAGGTCCGAGCAGCGGCACCAGCGCGAGCCAAGCCGCGTGATGACGGCCGAGGCGCTGTTGATGCGGCAGTACCTGGGGTGGAAGCGAGACAACCCCTACATGCTGGCCGGAGCCGATTACTTGCGCCGCAACCTGCCGCAATGGGAAGGGGGAGGCCGGCAGCGCGACTGCTACTACTGGTATTACGCCACGCAGGTCATGTTCCAGATGGGCTCGGAACATTGGCGCGACTGGAACGCCCGCCTGCGGCCCATCCTGACCGAGAGCCAGGTGAGCAGCGGGCCGTTGGCCGGCAGTTGGGATCCCGCGGGCTCCAGCGCCGACCGCTGGGGCCGCGAGGGGGGGCGGATCTACGTGACGGCGATGCACCTGTTGATCCTGGAGGTGTATTACCGCCACCTGCCGCTGTACCGCAATCTGCAGGATGAGGAGCAAGGGTAAAGGAGGACGCAGTGGCTGAAATTCGCCAGAGTTCAGGCCCCTCGCACTATCCAGCCAGAACCCTGGCGAGTCCTGCTACCTTAATGTCCTGCCTCCTTCGCCCGACCGCCGTTGACGCCCAGCGAGGGGAGTTTTACCATTGGTTTGCAGAGACACCTGACCGCGCGGCCGTCGGGTCTACATGGCCTCTCGCGCCGCACGAACTTTTTTCAAGGAAAGGGGGACGTCTCTTATGCCGTTATTCGAAATCGAGACGGAATCACACATCATCATCACCTGGGCCGAGGACCAGGATGCGGCCGCCGCCGTGGTCCAGGACGCCTATCCCACCGAGCGCGTGATGCGCCTGACCAAGCGGCCGCGCGACACGTGGGTCATTTCCAAGAGCGCCCTGGGCATCTCCGGCCAGATCGACCCCTGCCATACGGCCCGTGACTGCTTGTCGAAGGCCGCCGGGGACAAGGTTCATGCCATCCGCCTCTACATGCACGAGA
>JBBDNX010000633.1:536-13018 GCA_040877345.1 Pirellulales bacterium | reverse complement strand
CAGCTAAAATTGTGACTAAGGCCCCAAATCGGCCGATTCTCATCTGGCAGGCTTTCCTCGCATGCTGCGCTATTGGACCGCGGGCGAATCGCACGGCACGGCCCTGTTGGCCCTGGTCGACGGCTTTCCCTCCGGCGTTGCCGTCGATACCGCGCCCATCGACGCCGAGTTGCGCCGCCGCCAGGGCGGATACGGCCGCGGCGGACGCCAGCGGATCGAAACCGACCGCGTCGAAATCAAGGCGGGCATCTGGCATGGCCATACGCTGGGCAGCCCCATCGCCTTGGAAATCATCAATAAGGACAGCAAGCTCGAGCGGCTCGGCGACCTGGAGCGGCCCCGCCCCGGCCATGGAGACCTGACCGGTGCGATCAAGTACCTGGGATCGATCCGGGCGGTCCTCGAACGAGCCAGCGCCCGCGAAACCGCCGCCCGCGTGGCGGCCGGAGCACTGGCCAAGCAACTGCTGGCGCAGTTCGGCATCGAGGCCTTCGGCTACACGGTGGAACTGGGAGGCATCCGCATCGACCCACGGCCGGGCACACTCGCCGAGCAGCGCAAGCTGCGCGACGCCAGCGAGATCTATTCGCTCAACCCCGACCAGGACGACGAGGTCAAGCAACTGATCGACGAGTGCGGCAAGGAGGGCGATACGCTGGGCGGCGTCCTCGAAGTCCGCGTCGAGGGGCTCCCCTTCGGCTTGGGCACGCACGCCCAGTGGGACCGCAAGCTCGACGGCCGCCTGGCCCAGGCGGTCATGGCCGTGCAAGCCATCAAGGGGGTCGAGATCGGCCTGGGCTTCGAGGCCGCCCGCAGGCGGGGCTCGCAGGTACACGACCCGATCCATTACGACACGGCGGCGCAAGGCACGACGACGCTCGGCTACAGCCGGCCGACGAACAACGCCGGCGGGCTGGAAGCCGGCATGACCAACGGCCAGCCGCTGGTGATCCGGGCCGCCAAAAAACCGATCAGCACGCTGCGCAAGCCGCTGGAGTCGGTGAACCTGGCGTCCAAGCAACCCGAGTCGGCCTCCTACGAGCGCAGCGACGTGTGCGCGGTCCCGGCAGCCGGCGTGATCCTCGAAAACGTGGTGGCCTTTGAGGTCGCCGCCGCGCTCGTCGACAAGTTCGGCGGCGACAGTCTCGTCGAAATGCAGGCCCGCTGGAAAATGTTCCACCAGCTCGCCGCCCAAAGGTGAGCTGATTCAAGGCAGGCTGGAAGCCCTCCTCCTCAGTTTGAACAGGCGAAGCGCGGACAAGGATGTTCCAACTGCACGAAACAACTCGACGCAGCCTCTGCCGCGCGGGGTTCTGCCTGGCCTGCTTGCTGCCTACCGGCATCGTGCTTGGCTACAGCGCGCTGGTGAACGCCCCGTTGCACGTCGCGGGCAGCAAGCGGCAACTCGCATCGCTCCTGGGCCTCGAAGTCTCGCTGGCCGATGTATCGCATCCCCGGCCAGGAGTCACGCTGTACCACGGCCTCGAAGTGGCCGATCCCGACACCGGCCGGCGGCTGCTCTCGTGCCGGATGTTGGAGGCAGGCCGCTCCAGCGGCGGCCTCGTGCTGACCGCGTCGCAGCCGGTGATCCACCCAGGCGCCATGCCCCGCCTCGGGCAATTGCTGCTGGCCCGGCTGCGCCGGCAGACCGCCGGTTGGCAAACCCCGCTTGACCTTTCGCCCTGCGACGTCACCTGGCATTCACCAGGCGGCCCACAGACCTTCACCGGCGTCAGCGGCTACCTCGAAAGTGCCGGCCGCAAGGACACGCTTAGCTTGCGGTTCACGCTGGCGGGGATTGAAATGTCCGAGCCGGCCACGATCCGCGTGGTGCGCGCCCGCGGCGGCAGCTCCGCCGCCACGCGGTTTGATCTGTCCACGGGCGGCACTCCCTTGCCCTGTTCGCTGGCATCGCCGCTGGCCGACACGGCGAGCTGGCTTGGCCCACGCTGCCGCTTCACCGGGCGTTTCTGGGCCGACGACGCCGGCGGGGATTGGGAAGGCGAGTTGACCGGCCGGTTTTTCGACATCGACCTGGACAGTCTGGTTAGCCACCACTTTCCGCATCGGCTGAGCGGCACGGCCGAGCTCGACGTGCGCGAGGCGGTCTTCAACCAGGGGCGGCTGACGCGGGCCGCCGGCAAGCTGACCGCGGGTGCCGGGCTGGTGAGCCGGTCGCTGTTGGCTTCGGCTCGGCAGCACCTGGAGATGCCCGCCGCCGCGACGTCGGCGGCGGCCGATCCACTCCCCTTCGCCGAGCTGGGACTGGGATTTCTGATGAACGGCCAGACCCTGGAGCTCAGCGGCCTCTGCGAGGCGGGCCGGCTGGGGACGGTGCTCTACGGCGATCCGATAGGTCCAGTGCTGGCACAGCCGGACGGGCCGCGGGGTGTGGTCCAGATCGTGCGGATGCTGGTACCGGCCAGCCAGGTGCAGGTGCCCGCCAGCCGAGAGACCGATGCGCTGGTGCGGCGCCTGCCTGTTCCCAGCCTCATGCCGCCAGTGCCCGGCGACCGAGCGCAGCCGGAGCCGTCGGCGAGGCTGCGGGTGAAACCTCAGCGATGAATACTGAGTCATTTTTGAAGGAGAATAAGCATGATTTCCATGTCCACGATCTTGCTCGTGATCTTGATTCCACGCGCTCTGGCTGATCATCAACCGTCGGGCGCGTGTTGATCTTCTCACAATGATCGACTAAACCAGGGACAACCTCGCCTGAAGGCAGGCGGGAAACTTGGTCACGAGGGGTCCTGGGTGGTTGTTGATTCACTGAAGGCGCGACTGGACCGACTGGCCCCCTGGCGAAAGTTCAGCGACGGGGACGGGCTGTCCCCCAAGAGGGTGGACGAGCAGCCGCTGCGAGCGGAGCTGTTCAGCGTCGATCAACTCCAGCGGCATGCCAAATCGTTGGCGGCGTCCCACCGGCTTGCGACGGGGCGCGTGTCCGACAAGCTCATGTTGCGGCTGGACGAGAACGAGCGGGTCCTCGTCCAGACGTACCATCTGGTGACGGCCGCCGTCCATCGCAAGCGGCGGATCGCGCCGGCGGCCGAATGGCTGCTCGATAATTTCTACCTGATCGAAGACCAGATCCGGACCGCCCGGCGGCACCTGCCGCGGGCGTTCAGCCGGGAGCTGCCGCGGCTGGCCGGTGGGCCGGCCACGAGCTACCCGCGGGCCTACGGTATCGCCCTGGAGTTGATCGCACACGTCGATGGGCGGGTAGACGCCGACAGCGTCAACGGCTTCATCGCGGCCTACCAAACGATCGAGCCGCTAACGCTCGGTGAGCTTTGGGCAGTACCGATCATGCTGCGGCTGGCACTGATCGAAAACTTGCGCCGGGTGGCGGCGCGGTTGGCCACGGGGCGAGAGGAGCAGGATCTGGCCGACGACTGGGCGGAGCGGATGGTGGAGGTGGTCGAACGGAACCCGACTGACTTGGTCCTGGTGCTGGCGGACATGGCGCGCGCGGATCCGCCTCTCTCGGGCGCGTTTCTGGCGGAGCTGACCCGGCACCTGCAAGGGCAGAGCCCGCATTTCGCCTTCGCCAACAGTTGGCTCGAGCACCGGCTGTCGGAGCAGGGGCTGACGACCGAACGGCTGGTCCTGGCCGAGGGCCAATCGCAGGCCGCCGACCAGGTCTCGATGGGCAACAGCATCATCAGCCTCCGGTTTCTCAGCTCGAACGATTGGCGGAAGTTCGTCGAGAACCACAGCCTGGTCGAGCAGATCCTGCGGGAGGATCCGGCGCGCGTCTACACCGGCATGGACTTCGCCACCCGCGATCGTTACCGCCACGGGGTGGAGGAGATCGCCAAGCGGAGCCGCTGGTCGCAGTACGACGTTGCCCGCAAGGCGATTCAGCTCGCCGACACCGCAGCGGCGGAGAGACCGGACGATCGGACGGCGCATGTCGGCTACTATCTCATGGACCAGGGCCGCGCCGCCCTGGAGCGCCACGTGAAAATGCGGTCGTCGCCGCGGATCGTGGCGGCCAGAATCGGCCGGCGCTTTCCGCTGTTCGTTTACCTGTGTGGTGTGCTGCTGGTCATGGCGGGCGTGCCGGCGGCCTTCTTCGCGGCCTCGGGCTGGCAGGGGGCCAGCGTCCTGTGGCCAGGCTTGCTCGCCATCCCGGCCCTGTTCTGCGCGGCACATCTGGGCGTCGGCGTCGCCAACTGGCTGGCGACCCTGCTGGTACACCCTCGGCCGCTGCCGCGGCTGGACTTCGGCCAGGGGATTCCGCCGGAGCACCGGACGATCGTCGTCGTGCCGACGATGCTCTTCAATGCCGAGGGCCTGGCGGACCTGCTGGAAGGGCTGGAAGTTCGGTTTCTGGCCAACCGCGACGAGCACCTCCATTTTGCCCTGCTGACCGATTTCGAGGACGCGGCGGAGGAGATCATGCCGGCCGACGACGAACTGGTCCGCCTGGCGAAGGAAGGCATCGAGCAGCTCGAGGCGAAGTACGAGAAGCATCGGCCCGGCGCGTTCTTCCTTTTCCACCGTCCGCGGCGGTGGAACGCGCAGGAAGGGGTGTGGATGGGTTACGAGCGAAAGCGCGGCAAGCTAGCGGACCTCAACGCGCTGGTCCGCGGCGGCGGCGCGGACCGGTTCTCCCAAATCGTCGGCGACACGACCGTGCTGCCCCAAGTGCGATACGTCATCACGCTCGACACCGACACGCAGTTGCCGCGCGACGCGGCGCGGGAAATGGTCGGCGCGATGGCCCACCCCCTCAACCGCCCCGTGCTGGATCCGAAGGGCCGCCGGGTTGCCGAGGGGTACGGCATCTTGCAGCCGCGCGTCGGCGTGAGCTTGCCCAGCGCCCAGCGGTCGTGGTTCGTACGCCTCTTCGCGGGCGACGCGGGCGTCGACCCGTACACGCGGGTCGTCTCCGACGTTTACCAGGATCTGTTCGGCGAAGGGTCGTTCGTGGGCAAGGGCATCTACGACGTGGACGCCTTCGAGCAGAGTTGCGGCGGATTCCCCGAGAACGCCATCTTGAGCCATGACCTGCTGGAAAGCGTCCATGCCCGGTCCGGCCTGCTGAGCGACGTCGAACTGTATGAGGAGTACCCCTGGCACTACCCCGCCGACGTCAGCCGGCGCCACCGCTGGATGCGCGGCGACTGGCAGATCGCCTGCTGGCTGCTTCCCAGGGTCCCGAGGCTCGCCGCGGGACGCGTCGAGAATCCGATCACCGCGCTTTCGTGGTGGAAAATCTTCGACAACCTTCGCCGAAGCCTCGTACCCCTCGCCATGCTGGTGCTGCTCTTGAGCTGTTGGCTGCTGGTGGGACCACCGCTGGGGACGGCCGCAACCATCTTCGTGCTGGCGGTCGCCGGGGTCGTCCC
Source organism: Pirellulales bacterium (assembly GCA_040877345.1). Taxonomy (GTDB): domain Bacteria; phylum Planctomycetota; class Planctomycetia; order Pirellulales; family JAICIG01; genus JBBDNX01. The sequence goes on along the minus strand of JBBDNX010000633.1, from coordinate 7,661 downwards.
GCTGATGTCGGTGGGGACCGACCTGCTTCGCAAGCCGGCCGACTTGCCGCTGCCGGCGCACTTGCGAGTGACGGCCGGCGCGCTGGGCAAGCAAGCGGCCCAGTCTCTGTTTACGCTGGTCTTCCTCCCCTACGAGGCGTACGTCAGCCTCGACGCGATTGTGCGCACGCTGCTGCGGGTGCTCTGGACGAAAAAGCTGCTGCTCGAGTGGAAAAGCGCCAGCAGCGCCGAGCGCGGCGCCCAGTCCGGTCTGGCCGGCTTCTTCCGGTTGATGTGCGTCGCGCCGGCGGTTTCCTCCGCGACGGCCTTGCTCCTGACGTGGTATCGGCCCGACGCGCTGCCGATGGCGGGACCGCTGCTGGGGCTATGGTTCGTCTCGCCGATCGTCGCATGGTGGCTGAGCCAGCCACTGGCTCCACCACCGGTCCGCCTGTCCGACAAGCAACGTCATTTCCTGGAGAAGTTGGCCCGGCGGACGTGGCGGTTCTTCGAAGTCTTCGTCACGCAGGAGGAGAACTGGCTGCCGCCCGACAATTTCCAGGAGCACCCGACCCCCACCATCGCGTCGCGGACCAGCCCGACCAACATCGGCGTAACACTCCTGTCGAACCTGGCCGCCTACGACTTCGGGTATTGCTCCGTCGGCCGTCTGCTCGACCGCACGCAGAAGAGCTTCGGCACCTTGGCCCGCATGGAGCGGTACCGCGGTCACTTCTACAACTGGTACGACACGCGCTCGCTGAAGCCGCTGCCTCCGCGGTACGTCTCGACGGTGGACAGCGGCAACCTGGCCGGGCACCTGCTGGTGCTCCGCGGTGGCTTGCTGGAGCTGGCCGAGACCGAGCTGCTCCCCCGGCGCGTCTTTGGCGGATTGCGCGACACGGCCCGCGTGTTGCTCGACGTGGCCAGCGGGCTTCACCGGACCGGGCAGCAGGATCGTACGGGGCTGCTTGCCGCCGACGTGCTGCGCAAGATCGAGCGACTGGTGAAGGACCTGGAGCATCGACCGTACACGCTGAGCGCTGCGGCAGCTTTGTTGTCGCGGCTCGTGGTCGCGGCGGCGGAGATTACGGCCGCCGCGGCGGCCGATGAGGAACTCCAGTGGTGGGCAAGCGCCTTCGAGCGTTCGTGCCTCGAGCACCGGGACGACCTGTTGCACATGGCCGCTTGGACAGAACTCCCGCCGCCTCCCCAGGACGTTCGGCTGCACGGTTCGCCGGAGCAGCTCCAGCAGCTCGGCCAGTTCGACGCGCTGTGGAAGCGGCTCCAAGCCGTGCCGAGCCTGCGCGAAGTTGCCACATTGCCTTCATCGCTGCTCCCCGCCTTGGACGCGATCGTCGAGCAGTTCTTGGGGCCGCCGGATCGCCAGCCCGACGGCCTGGCACGCGCGACCGACTGGTTCGGGCAGTTGCGACGGGCGATCATCGACGCCTCGCAGCGTGCCGCCCGCCGGATCAAGACGCTAGAGCAAATTGCAGACCAATGCCAGGAATTGGCGGACGTGGATTTTTCGTTCCTGCTCGACAAGTCGCGCGACCTGTTTGCCATCGGGTACAACGTCGACGAGCGGCGACTCGACGGCAGCTTCTACGATCTGCTGGCATCCGAGGCACGCCTCGCAAGCTTCGTGGCGATTGCCCAGGGCCAGGTGGGGCAGGAGCATTGGTTTGCGCTGGGCCGAATGCTGACCACGACCGCCGGCGCGCCGGCCCTGTTGAGCTGGAGCGGCTCGATGTTCGAGTACCTGATGCCGCTCTTGGTCATGCCTACCTACGGCAACACGTTACTCGACCGAACCTGCAGGGCCGTGGTCCGCCGGCAGATCGATTACGGCAGGCAGCGTGGACTGCCGTGGGGCATGTCGGAGTCGGGGTACAACGCGCTCGACGTCCAAATGAATTATCAGTACCGGGCATTCGGGGTCCCGGGGCTGGGGCTCAAGCGAGGCCTCGCCGAGGACCTGGTGATCGCGCCGTATGCCAGCGCCCTGGCGCTGATGGTGGCCCCGGAGGCGGCGTGCCGGAACCTGGAGCGACTGGCCAGAGAGGGGGTCGACGGGGCCTACGGACTATACGAAGCCGTCGACTTTACACCCTTGCGAGTGCCGCGGGGAGTGACCGGTGTCGCCGTGCGGCAGTTCATGGCCCACCACCAGGGAATGAGCCTGTTGTCGCTGGCGTACCTGTTGTTGGACCGGCCGATGCAGCGCCGCTTCGCGGCGGATCTGATGTTGCGCGCCGCCGACCTGTTGCTGCAGGAGCGCGTGCCCAAGGCCAGCGCGCCGGTCTTTCCCCATGTCGCGGAAGCCGGCGCCACCCGCGCCGTCTCGGCCGAGGAGGAGGGGACCATGCGGGTCTTCACCGACCCGGGTGGCGCGGCGCCCGAGGTGAACCTGCTTTCCAATGGCCGATACCACGTGGTGATAACGAGCGCGGGGGGTGGGTACAGCCGCTGGCGCGACCTGGCGGTGACGCGCTGGCGTGAAGACCCCACCCGCGATTGTTGGGGATCGTTTTGCTATCTGCGCGATCTGGAAAGCGGCGTCCTGTGGTCGACGGCGTGGCAGCCTACGCTCACGTACACGAAACGATACCAGGCCATCTTCACCCAGGCCCGTGCCGAGTTCCGCCGGCGCGATGAACGGATCGACACCCACACGGAGATCAGCGTATCGCCCGAAGACGACGTCGAGTTGCGGCGGATCACGCTCACGAACCGGTCCGAATCCGCCAGGACGATTGAGGTGACCAGCTATGCCGAGGTGGTCCTGGCGCAGCAGGGCCAGGATCTGTCCCACCCCGCGTTCAGCAATCTGTTCGTCCAGACCGAGCTGATACCAGACCGGCAGGCCATCCTCTGCACCCGCCGGCCGCGGTCGGCCGACGAGCGGCCGCCGTGGATGGTGCACTTGATGACGGTTCGGGGCAGGACGGTGGGGGAAGCGTCCTTCGAAACGGACCGCATGAAGTTCATTGGCAGAGGCAGGAGCCTGGCTTCACCCGCGGCGATGGACGGACGCACGCGGCTCTCCGACAGCCAGGGGCCCGTCCTCGATCCCGTGGTCTCGATCCGGCATGCCATCCTGCTCGAGCCGAACGAGACCGTGCGCGTCGACCTGGTCACCGGCGTCGCCGAGACGCGGGCGGCCGTCACCGCCATGATGAACAAGTACCACGACGCCCACCTGGCCGACCGGGTGTTCGAACTGGCCTGGACCCATAGCCATATTCTGCTCCGGCAGCTCAACGCCACGGAGGCCGACGCACAGGCCTACGCCCGACTGGCGGGATCGGTGATCTACGCTTCGGCGTTGCGCCGGGCAAGGCCCAGCGTCTTGATCCGCAACCGGCGGAGTCAATCGGGGCTCTGGGGCTACGGGATCTCCGGAGACCTGCCGATCGTGCTGGTCCGCATCCGCGACCGAGCGAGAGTCGACTTGGTGCGCCAGGCCGTACAGGCTCATGCTTATTGGCGGATGAAAGGGGTTGGCGTGGACCTGGTCATCTGGAACGAGGACGACTCGGTTTACCGCCAGACGCTGCAAGACACGATCATGGACGTCATCGCCGCCAGCCCGGAAGCGACGCTGGTCGACAAGCCGGGGGGTATCTTCGTGCGCCGCGGCGAGCAGATGTCGGAAGAGGATCGATCGCTGCTGCGGACGGTGGCGAGGGTACTTCTGCTCGACGACGCGGGAACGCTGCGCGAGCAGGCGGAGCGACGCGGCCGCGGCGAAGTCTCGATTGCCGCTTTCAAGCCGCTGCGCCGCGGGAGCGAACCCACGCCGGTGCAGGAGGTTCCCCGGCGGGACCTGGCGTTCTTCAACGGGCTGGGCGGCTTCAGCCGCGACGGGCGCGAGTATGTCACGCTCCTGGGCCCCGCGCAGACGACGCCCGCACCGTGGATCAACGTGATCGCCAACCCACAGTTCGGCACGGTCGTATCTGAGAGCGGCAGCGCCTACACGTGGTCGGAAAACAGCCACGAGTTCAGGCTGACCCCCTGGTGCAACGATCCGGTCACCGATACCGGCGGCGAAGCGATCTACGTCCGCGACGAGGAGAACGGGCACTTCTGGTCGCCTGCACCTTTTCCGGCACGCGGCGAAATGTCCTACGTCGCCCGTCACGGCTTCGGGTACAGTATCTTCGAATACGCCCAGGACGGCATCGTCACCGAGCTATGCCTGTTCGTCGCCGCCGATGAGCCCGTGAAGTTCGCCCGCCTCCGGATCACCAACCGCGCGGGTCGGCCGCGCCGGCTGTCGGTCACCTCCTATTGGGAGTGGGTGCTGGGCGAATTGCGCGACAAGACCCTCTTGCACGTGGTCACCGAGCTGGACCCGGTCAGCGGCGCGCTCTTCGCACGGAACAGTTACAGTTCGGAATTCGCCGAGCGGATCGTATTCGTCGACAGCAGCGAGACGGTGCGGACCGTGACCGCGGACCGCACCGAGTTCCTCGGCCGCAACGGCACGCCGGCCAACCCGGCGGCGCTGCGCCGAATCCGGTTGTCGGGCCGAATCGGTGCGGGACTCGATCCCTGTGCGGCCCTGCAGGTCCCGGTTGAGCTCGAGGACGGAGAGGAAAAGGAAGTCGTGTTCATCCTTGGCGCCGCCCGGGATGAAGCCCAGGCGCGGCAGCTCGTGCAGCGGTTCCGCGGCGCGGCGAGCGCCCAGCAGGCCCTGGAGGGCGTGTGGCACTACTGGAGCCGCTCGCTGGGCACCGTCCACTTCGAAACCCCCGATCCAGCCGTCAACTTCCTGGCCAACGGCTGGCTCATCTACCAGGTCCTTGCCTGCCGGATGTGGGCACGCACGGGGTTCTACCAGTCGGGCGGCGCGTTCGGCTTCCGCGACCAGTTGCAGGATGCGATGGCCCTCGTACACGCCGAGCCCGCTGCCTTGCGCGAGCACCTGCTGCGTGCCGCCGCGCGCCAGTTCCGCGAGGGGGACGTGCAGCACTGGTGGCACCCACCGGCAGGTCGCGGGGTGCGCACGCACTTCTCCGACGACTACCTCTGGCTCCCGTACGCGACCTGCCGCTATGTCGCCGCCACCGGCGATACCGGCGTTTTGGACGAAGGCCTGCCGTTCCTCAATGCCCGGCCCGTCCGGCCCGAGGAAGACTCGTATTACGACCTGCCGCAGGTCTCGGGCGACTTCGGCACGCTCTACGAGCATTGCGTCCGTGCCATCGACAACGGCCTGCGCTTCGGCGCGCACGGCCTGCCGCTGATGGGCTGCGGCGATTGGAACGACGGGATGAACCTGGTGGGCGCACAGGGCCAGGGCGAGAGCGTCTGGTTGGCCTTCTTTCTCTACGACGCGCTGACGCGTTTCGCCGAGTTGGCCCGACGGCGCGGCGACGCCGCCACCGCCGACAAGTACGCGATCGAAGCCGGCCGGTTGCGGGGCAACATCGAAGAGCACGCCTGGGACGGAGACTGGTACCGCCGCGCCTATTTCGACGACGGCACCCCGCTCGGCTCGGCCTCGAACCCGGAGTGCCAGATCGACGCGCTGCCGCAAAGCTGGTCGGTCCTTTCCGGGGCGGGCACGCTCGCCCGGTCGCTGACCGCTATGAACAGTGTCGACCGCCTCCTGGTCCGCCGTGACGCCCGGCTGATCCAGCTCCTCGAGCCGCCGTTCGACATGTCGCCTCTGAACCCCGGATACATCAAGGGGTACGTCCCCGGCGTGAGAGAGAACGGCGGCCAATACACCCACGCCGCCGTGTGGACCGTGATGGCCTTCGCGGCGATGGGCGACTCCCAACGGGCATGGGAGCTGTTCTCGCTGATCAACCCCGTGACCCACGCCGCCACTTCCCAGGCGGTCGCCACGTACCGGGTCGAGCCGTACGTGGTGGCGGCCGACGTCTACGCCGTCGCACCGCACACGGGCCGCGGCGGTTGGACCTGGTACACCGGCTCGGCCGGCTGGATGTACCGGCTGATCACGGAATCGCTGCTGGGCTTGCAGTTGCACGTCGACAAGCTCCGCTTCGCGCCATGTCTTCCGCAAAGCTGGTCAACGTTCAAGATCCATTACCGCTACCGCGAGACCTTCTATCACATCACCTTCCGCAACGGCGGCGGCTCGACGGTCGAGCGCGTTGTCGTCGATGGCAACCAGCAACCGGAACGAACCGTGCCGCTGGTCGACGACCGCAATGACCATCACGTGGAGGTGGAGCTCGGCCCAGCGCCAGGCCCAGACGCCGCCGGCATGGGGCTGGCCGCGGTGGAAAACACGGTCGCCATGAAAACAGAATGATGGACCAGCCGTTCAACGACTGGGCCTGGATTCTGGCCCTTTTCAGCTACCGCGCTACGCGGCACCCTGGCTGCGCCAGAGGCGCTCGGGCAGCAGGCCGGCGATGATGACCGCGCCCTGGGAGCAGACAAACAGGACCAGTGCCAGGGCCACCCCCTCGGTGAAACCGTAGGAGTGCAGCCCGGCGCCCAGCTCGTTCACGCCGAACCACGACCAGCTCACCGCGATGTTGCCGAACACCGCCAGCACCGCCAGGCCGCGCTCGCGCACCATCCCTCCCCAGCGGGCGTGCAGTACTAGCGCGTTCCACAGCACAATGATCAAGGCGCCGTTCTCCTTGGGGTCCCAGCCCCAGAAGCGGCCCCACGAGTCGTCGGCCCACAGCCCCCCCAGCACCGTGCCCACGAAACTGAAGAAGATGGCGAAGCAGACAATGCCATAGATCATCCGGTACAGCTCTTTGGCAACCGTCGGCGAAAGAGCTCGCGTAAACACTCCGGCCAGGATGTAAATGACCCCCAGGAATCCCGCCACGTACGTGGTCGCGTAGCCCAGCGTAATGCAGACCACGTGCGTCGCCAGCCAGAACTGCGTGTCGAGTACGGCCTGCAGCACGGTGAACGTGTCGCCGTCGGCGGCCAGGAAGTCGGCAATCAACAGCGTGGTGAATCCCAGCACGGAGGCCAGGATGTTGCCGATCCCCAGTCCCAGGGCCGCGGTGGGGGCGCCTGTGCCCGCGGCCGCCGTTCGCCTGCCGTAAATCGTTTCCAGCAGCATGCCCAATGCCACGCAGGCCCAGCCGATGAAGACGGCCGACGAGTAGAGGTTGGTCACCGGCGGGCGCCCGG
>JBBDNX010000633.1:0-526 GCA_040877345.1 Pirellulales bacterium | reverse complement strand
GAGATGTAGATCCGGGCGACGAGGGCCAAGCTGTGTACCACGAAGGCCAGCGCAATCAGCCAGAAGGCGGCGCGGTTCAGCGGGCCTTGCCAGCCGAGCCAACTGGCGCACGCCAGCACGAAGGCCACGACGTAGAGCACCATCGAGTGATAGAACGGCCGGAAGTGGTTGAAGAAGACCTCGAAGTCGGTCTTCGGTGTATTCAGGTTCTGGGGCGGATTCTTCTTGAGCTGCTCTTGGTAGTTGCTCACCTCGGCGTTGAACTTTTGATGGTCTCCCCTGGCATACGCGACCAGCATGTTGTGCATGGCGAGCGTGGCCGGGTTGGGATCCTGGTCCATCACTTCCGGGTCCATCCGGGGCTGCGCCCAGGCCGTCAAGAAGGCCTGGGAGTAAGGTTGCCACGTTCCACCGGCTTCGGTGGGTGGAATCGGACGCGGCGGCTGCATGCGTTCCAACTGTTCCAGCTCTCGGATTGCCTTTTGCAGATCTTGGAGTGCATGCTCCTGGCTGATCGGCGCCTGAT
>JBBDNX010000632.1:0-13048 GCA_040877345.1 Pirellulales bacterium | reverse complement strand
CGCCCACCCGGTCCTCGACCGCGGCGGTTGGCAGCCGGAGCTCGATCGCGTCGTCGAGCGGCTCATGACGCCGGTGGGACTGCGCACTTTAGCGCCCGGCGAGCCCGACTACAAACCCCGCTACGACGGCGACCTCCACGCCCGCGATGCCGCCTATCACCAGGGGACCGTATGGCCCTGGCTGATCGGCCCCTTCATCGACGCCTGGTTGCGGCTGCACCCCAACGACCGCGGCACGGCACGCCAATTCCTCGCCGCCTTTCCGGACCATCTCGGTGAGGCTTGCATCGGCTCGATCAGCGAGATCTTCGATGCCGAGGCGCCGTATAGTCCTCGGGGCTGCGTTGCCCAGGCCTGGAGTGTTGCCGAGGTCCTTCGCTCGTGGGTCCGAACGGATCCACAGACTGCCCCTTGAGCGAGCGGTCAGGGACCGGCTGGCTGGCGGCCCGAAATGCGCCTTCGAGATCGCCGCCGGCTGACTCCGGCTGGTCGTCGTCCCTGACCAGCCACCAGATCAATGGCACCAGGGCCAGAACGAGCGTTAATTGAACCCAGAACGACATGGCCGCTCCCCCCCTGCCCCTCGTCACCCGCTTTGCTCAACGAGGACTTAGCAATTCACGTGCCGAACGTTCCGGCAGCATATCTATCGCGTGCTGCTTATGCCGTGACCGGCGGTGGTTGACACACGGCTTCCGGCATGGTTAAATCGTTTAGCCAACTTATTTTGTGTAAACTACCCTATCTACCTATTCATCCTGAGTGCGGGCCTGCTTTTACCACCCCTACTTCGGCTCCTTCATGGTAAAACCAGGTGCCGAAATCGATCGGGTGCTGGTCTCAGGGTCGCCATGATGGGCCGTCCCTGTTCACTCGGTCCTTGACACCAATCCTATCGAAAGTGAAGTTTGGGTGCGATGTCGATCGCGCACTATCTTGCCCCGACCGGGCCGGCGCTTGGCTCGCTGGGCATGAACAATCCATCCGATGAAAGGCAAGCTTGATGAGCTCGGTTCAGGGGCGGCGGGTCGTGGTCACGGGTGGCGCGGGCTTTCTCGGCCAGGCGGTCTGCCGGGCCTTGGAAGATCTGGCGCCGGCCCAGATCATTGTCCCTCGCAGCGCTCACTACGATCTGCGCCAGCAGGCCGACGTGCGCCGCTTGCTCGCCGATGCCCGCTGCGACGTGATCGTGCACTTGGCGGCCGTGGTCGGAGGCATCGAAGCCAACCGGCGAAATCCCGGCCGATATTTCTACGACAATGCCATGATGTCGCTGGTGTTGATGGAAGAGGCCCGGCTGGCCGAGGTGGCCAAATTCGTGTCGGTGGGAACGATCTGTTCGTACCCCAAGCACACGCCCGTCCCCTTCCGCGAGGACGATCTGTGGAACGGCTATCCGGAGGAGACCAACGCCCCCTACGGCCTGGCCAAGAAGATGATGCTCGTGCAGGGGCAGGCCTACCGGCAGCAGTACGGCTTTAACGCTATCACGCTGTTGCCGGTAAACCTCTACGGGCCGCGGGACAATTTCGACCGCGCGACCAGCCACGTCATTCCCGCGCTCATCCGCAAGGCGATCGAGGCGCGGGACTCGGGGGCGGCGAGCATCGACGTTTGGGGAACGGGCAGCGCGTCGCGCGAGTTTCTTTTCGTGCGCGACGCCGCTCGAGGCATCGCCCTGGCCGCCGATCGTTACAACGAGGCCCAGCCGGTCAATATCGGGTCGGGCCGCGAGGTCACGATCCGGGCCCTGGCCGAGTTGATCTGCGAGCTGTGCGCCTTCAAGGGGCACTTGCGCTGGGATGCCGGCAAGCCGGATGGACAGCCCCGCCGCTGCCTCGACGTATCGCGCGCCCGGGACTCGTTCGGTTTCGAGGCCAGCACCAGCTTGCGCGACGGCTTGATCGAAACGATTGCCTGGTACGAACGCAACCGCGATCATCTGGACGCCGCCGAGAAGAAGCCCGCATCCGCGCTCCAGCCGTCAAGTTTCGTTTAGCGCTGCAAGTCCGCCCCCCGCCGAACCGAGCTCCAAGTCCGCCGCAGGCGAAACCAATGACCAATGACCAATGACCAATGACCTCCGCCTCCTATCCGCCAAGATGCTCCTTCAGGAACAGCACGATCACCGCGTACAGGTAGTCGCGGTTGTCCTTCTTGCCGAAGCCGTGCCCCTCGTTGCTGGCGTAGAGAGTCCACACCGAGCGTCCCGTGGAACGGACCTTGTCGGCAATTTGCTCCGCCTCGTAAAACGGAACCCGCGGATCGTTCACGCCGTGGGCTACCAGCAGGGCCGAGCGGATTTTCTCCGCGTGCGCCGAGGGATTGATTTTCTCGAAGAAGGTCCGCATGGCCGGCTCGCGTTCGTCGCCGTACTCGGCCCGTCTCAAGTCCTGCCGGTAGGGGCTGGTCCGTTCGAGAAACGTGATGAAGTTGGCGATGCCCACGATATCGACCCCCGCGCGGATCCGCTCCGGAAAGTGCACCAGCGAAGCCAGCACCATGTAGCCCCCGTACGACCCGCCGATCACGGCCACCCGCGATCCGTCGAGCTCTTCTTGCGTGGCGATCCAATCCAACACCGCGCCGATGTCCTTGACGCTGTCTTCTCGCAGCTCGCCGTTGTCGAGCTTCAAATATGTCTTGCCGTAGCCCGCCGAGCCCCGCACGTTGGGATGGACGACCGCCAGCCCCAGCTCGTTCACGTAATACTGCGTCATCTCCGAGAAGAACGGCCGGTACTGCGACTCAGGACCCCCATGGATGCTCACCAGCACCGCGGCAGGCCGCTGGGCCGTCGCCGATCGGGGCCGATAGTAGTAGGCGGGGATCTGCCGGCCGTCGAACGTTGAGTAGGCGATCCGCTCCGGACGCACGAACGAATTCGGGTCCAGGCCCCCCGTTTCGCTGTACGTCCAGCGCTCGAGCTGGTTCGTGTCCAGCTTCAGCGAGTAGGCGTCGGCGGGCGATTCGGGCCGCGCCAGCGTGAAGCCCAGCCGGGCCGAGTCCGGCGAGAACTCCAGGCCGCCGGCGATGCCCAACGGCAGCTCGACGGTGCGGCGGCGGCCAGCCTGCCAAAGGTAAAGCTTGCTGGCGCCGTCCTCGTTGGTCGTGAAGGCGACCAGGCCGCTGCGCGGGTCGACCTCGACCTCGTCGACGTCCCATTCCAGGTCGTCCGAGAGCCACTCGTACTCCTGCGTTGCCAGGTCGATCGTGGCCAGCTCAAGGAACTCGCCGCGGGCATCGGTGGTGATGTAGGCTTTCTTTCCGTCGGGGGTGAAGGCCAGCGTGCCCACCGCGGCGGGACCGTCGCCGGGCAGCGGAATAGGCTTCAAACCTTTGCCGGCCAACGTGAACAGCGCCGGATACGACTCGTTGATCGACACGTACCGCGACAACAGCAGCCTGCCGCCGTCGAGCGACCAGTCGTGGGCCGTCCAAAATTCACCGTCGGTCTCCAGCAGCATTTCCATCGAATCGGCGCGCCGGCAATCCGCCGCGTAAATGTCGGTGTCCCTGCCGTTGCGCCGGTTGCTGTGTACGATCATCCGCGCGCCGTCGTCCCGGATCGGCCCCAGCAGGTTCCGCGAAGTGCCGTCGGTCAACAGCGTCGTGCTATAGCTGGACCGATCGACCAGGTAGATCTGGTTGTTCTCGTCCCCGCCCCGGCTCATCGTCACCAGCAGGCTGCCCTGCTCGTCCTTGGGGATGAACCGGCCCGCGGCCGGCTCGTCGAAGAACGTGACCTGCTCGCGGCGCCCTCCGGGCTCGTAAACGCGGTGCAACTGGATCGAGTTGCCGAAGCGTGTCTGAATCAGCACTCCCTGGCCATCCGGCGCAAAGCCCGCGAAGGCCGCGGAGCGCGTGCTCTGGTACTGCCGCAGCCGGTCCATCAGCTCGGCCGGCACGACGGGCACTTCCTGCGTGGTCATGGCCGGGGGGCGGATCGGGTCCGCCGCGCCTTCTTCGGCCAGCCCCCGCCGGGCGCCGGCAAGCGAACAACAAACCGCGACGATCACGAAAGCGGCAGTCCAGCGGTGCATCAGTCAGTTCCTTCCTACCAGTACGTGGAGCAAAAAATAACCGGCAGCGGTCGATTGCCTAACCCGACGCCGACAGCATCGCCGGCATACCTTCGAACCTCCATTGCCCCTCGCACCAGGCGGCAACCGAGAGCAAGCGGTCTTCGGCATACGCGTGGCCTATCCATTGTACGGCCACCGGCATCCCCTGGCTGCTCAAGCCGCAGGGCACCGAGACGGTGGGCAGCCCCGAGTAGCTCCAGGGAGAATTGAACCGGGGGTCGCCGGTCGTCTCCAGCCCAGGGGCCGTCACGTCGGTGGCGGGGGTCAACAAGGCGTCGAACTCGCTCAAAACGTCCTCCATCTCCCGCCGGAATCGCTGCTGGTGGGCCAGCGCGCCGGCGTACTCGACGGCCGTGGCCGCCAGCCCCTCTTCGATCAATTGCCTGATGTGAGGACCATAGGCTCCGCGGTGGGCGCTGAACTGCGGCTGATGGTACTCGGCTGCCTCGACCGCCATGATCCGCCGGTGCAGCGGCTGTACGTTCGAGTAGCTCGACGGCAGTTCGATCGGCACGACTTCAGCGCCGCCGGCCCGAAGCGCGCCGACCGCCGCCTCGACCCTGGCCGCAACTTCTTCCGAGCACTGCTCCACGAGCGCCTCGACCAGCGCCAGCCGCGGCGGCGCCGGCTCGCGGCAGGCGGCCACGCAGTTGGGCAGCGGCACACGGACCGAGACCGGGTCGGCCGGGTCGTAGCCGGCCATGCAATCGAGCATCACGGCCAGGTCCCCCGCCGTGCGGGCGATCGGGCCCGGATGGTCCAAGTGAAAGCTGATCGGAACCAGCCCGCTCGTGCTCACCCGGCCCAGCGTCGGCTTGCAGCCGGCCACCCCGCAATAGGCCGCCGGACGAGTGATCGACCCACCGGTTTGCGAACCGACGGCGGCCAGGCACATGCCCAGCGCCACGGCGGCGGCCGAGCCGCTGCTCGATCCGCCGGGCGTGTGCTCCAGGTCCCAAGGATTGCGGGTCGCGGGTGGGTCGAAGCAGGCAAACTCGGTGGTCACGGTCTTACCGACCAGCACGGCCCCCGCCGCGCGCAGCCGGGCCACGAGGTGCGCGTCGCCGCAGGCCCGATGCGTCTCGCGCAGCGGCGATCCGGCCCGCGTGGGCCAGCCTTCCACGTCGACGATGTCTTTGATGCCGATCGGAATCCCGTCCAGCGGCCCCAGGGGCTGGCCCTGCTCGAATCGCCGCGCGGCTTGCCGGGCTTGCTCGCGGGCCGCGGATGCCTCGACGAGCACCCACGCATGGACCGACCGTTCGAAGCGTTCGATGCGTGCCAGGCAGTCGTCCAGCAGATCGAGCGGGCTCTGCCGGCCCCCATGCAGTTGATCGGCCGCTTCGAGGATCGTTGGCGGGCGGGACATGGAGTGACACCAGTTGGGTTGGCGGCTTGCCAAGGCTCGCGCGGCCGGGAACGATCAAGATACCCGGCCGGGGGAGAACTCGGCCAGTTCGTAGCGGCGGATTTTGCGATCGAGCGTCGATCGCTCGATCCCCAGCAGTTGCGCCGTCTGGCTCTTGTTCCAGCCGGTCGCCTTGAGCGTGGCCAGGATATGCCGGCGCTCCATGTCGGCCAGGGAGGTGGGCTTGAACTCGAGGCCCATCGGTAACGCCTCGGCCGTATCGCCGGTGGTCGGCAGCTTGGAGAGCATCAGGTCCTCCTGGTCGATGTACTCTCCCTCGGCCAGCACGATGGCCCGCTCGACCACGTTTTTCAGCTCGCGCACGTTGCCCGGCCAGCGGTAACGCAGCATCTGCTCCATGGCCCGCGCGGTAAAGCCCCGCAGCTTGCGGCCCGTTTCGACGTTGTACTTGTGGAAAAAATACTTGGTCAACTCGGGGATGTCTTCCGGCCGCTTTCGCAATGCCGGCACCACGATCTCCAGCACGTGAAGCCGGAAATACAGATCGCGCCGGAAGCGGCCTTCGGTGACGTCCTTTTCCAGATCGCGGTTGGTGGCCGCGATCACCCGCACGTCGACTTTCACCGGCTCGCTGCCTCCCACGCGTTCGAAGGGATGCCCCTCCAGGACGCGGAGCAACTTGGCCTGCGTGGCGGCGCTCATCTCGCCGATCTCGTCCAGCATCAGCGTCCCCTGGTGGGCCGCCTCGAACTTGCCGATTTTGCGCTGCAGGGCTCCCGTGAACGCCCCGCGCTCGTGGCCGAACAGCTCGCTTTCCAACAGGCTTTCGGACAAGGCCGCGCAGTTCAGGCACACGAAGGCGCCCTTGCGGCGCGGGCTCGAAAAGTGAACGGCCCGGGCCACCAACTCCTTGCCGACGCCGCTTTCGCCGCGGATCAACACCGTGGCGCTGGTCGGCGCCGCCCGGGCGATCTCCTCGCTGATCCGGCTCATCATCCGGCTCTTGCCCACGATTTCGCTCTGCACCCCCAGCCGCTCCCGAAGTTGCAGGTTCTCGTCGCGGATCTGGTTCAGGTTCTCGGCAAGTTCCTGGCGCCGGTTCAGGTTCTGCAGAGCCACCGCCACCGTGTCGGCGGCCGCCAGCGTGAACTCCAGGTCGTCCGGATCCGCGGCGCGTTGGTCCGACGTCGAATAGAGGTGGACCAGGCCGAACACCTTCTTGCCGCGGCGGATCGGCGCGCAGATTACGCTGGTCGCGTGGATCTCTCCCTTGCTGTCGCGGCTGCCCAGCGTGCTGTCGCCCATCACGTTGCGGGCCAGCACCGCCTCCCCCTCACGGAATACCGTGGCCGCCAGGAAGGGAGAGACCCGATGATACGGCAGCTCCGTTTCGGTGCTGGAGGCCACCAGTTCCAGGTCGGCCGCGGTCGGTTCTCCCACGACGCCGCGCCGCACGAGCAACAGGCCCCCGGCATCCATCTGGGTGCCCTCGAACAATCCGCCCAGCGCCAGCTTGGCCATGGAGACGGCGTCGGGCGACTTGGCCAGCTCGAAGGCCAGGCGGCAGAGCTTGGCCGCCGCCCGCCCGACCTTGGAGATGCCGCTTTCTTCGTCGTCGCTGGCGTCGAGGAACTTGGTCTGGCCGCGGCGGTGGGTAATGGTGGCCGGTTCGTGCGCGGCGAGCACTTCGCCGTCGTGCGGACTGCCGGCAGGCGGCTCCTGGACGACCGGCATTTCGCCGGGCCGCACCACGCCGCTCGAATCAGGAAAGGCCTTGCTCAGGTCGTGGACGAACGCCAATTGCGAGCTGCCGATCCGGATGATGTCGCCGGGGGCCAGCACCCGGTCTCCCTGGATCAGCGCCTCGCCCACGGCCGTCCCGTTGCGGCTGTCCAGGTCCCGCAGCGTCCACTGCCCCTCGGTGAGGAACAGCTCGGCATGGTTTCGGCTGCACCGCTCGTCCTTGATCACCACCTGGTTGGTCGGCGCGCGGCCTATCGTCACCGATTGGCCGGGGATCAGCCGGAACACGTCGGTCCACTTCGAACCCTCGCGAATGACCAGGTACGCTAACATGGACGAAAAGCGAATTCGAACGCGTCACGCGGCCGCCGTCTGCCGGACCGGCCGCCGGCGAAGAGGAACCCTACGACTACCATATCTCCCTAAGGGCAAGTCCCGCAAGTACATTCCCGCTACCCAACGCAGCTCGCCGGGCCGCCCCACACGCTCGACGGCCGGGGCGAAACTGGCGACTTTCGACAACCTTTTCTTGCTTCACACCCGGAGCGAGGTTACTCTAAATGGACTAACTTTGCGGGCATTTCCCTTGACGCGTCAGGTCGCTGTTTCGTCGCACCGCGGCGAGAACGGACAGGAGAAGTTTCATGGAAAGTTTGGCTGCTCGTGCCGGGCGTAATGGTTCTTGGCACGCCTCGCGGATCGCCCCGGTTGTCATGGCGATCGTCGTTGCCCTGGCCTGGTCATCCCTCGCGCGGGCGCAGGTCGCCGGCTGCTTCGTCAGCCGGGCGGTCGGCGGCGTATCGATCGATGCCGACGGCGTGGTTCGCAACGCCGAGCAAGACGCACTCGGCGAGCTGGGCCGCAAGTGGGCCGAGTCCCTCCAGCAAATCCCCGGCGATCTCAATCAGCCCAGCGAGCTGCGCAAGGTTTCGCTCAAGCAGCTCGAAGCCGCGATTGCCCAGCACGTCAACCAAGGCACACCCCTCCCCGACGCCATCCGCTATCTGGCCGGGCTGCAGCGCATTCGCTATGTCTTCGTCTATCCCGATGCCGGCGACATCGTCCTGGCCGGCTACGGCGAAGGCTGGCTCGTCGACGAGCGCGGAAACGTGGTCGGCGCCAACACACGCCGCCCCGTCCTCTGGCTCGACGACCTCCTCGTCGCCTTGCGCACCGCCGAGTCCGCCGCCCAGGGTGGCATCACTTGCTCCATCGACCCGACGCAAGCGGGCCTCGAGCGCCTGCAGAGCTATGCCAGGTCGCTGGCGGCGGGAGTGAACCCGCAAACGGCGGCCGCCCAGATTGAAGAGCAGCTCGGCCCGCAACTGGTCACGGTGACCGGCGTGCCGGCCGACAGCCATTTCGCCCGGGTCCTGGTCGCCGCCGATTTTCGCATGAAGCGGTTGGCGATGAATTTCGATCCCTCGCCGGTCAGCGGACTCCCCAGCTTCTTGCACATGCTCGAGGGAAAGACGTCGCGAGGCATGCACAACATGCTCCCACGCTGGTGGCTGGCGACCCACTACGACGCCCTCTTGACCGACGGCGAAGGCCTGGCCTGGGAGCTGCGCGGTCCGGGCGTCAAGGCCATGACCGAAGACGACTTCCTGGCCGCCGACGGTTCCCGCAAGCAATCCGGCAAGGCCAGCCCGGTCGCCCAGAAGTGGGCCGACAACATGACGGCACGCTACGAAGAGCTTTCGCTCAAGGAGCCGATCTTCGGCGAGCTGCGCAATTGCATGGACCTGGCCGTGATCGCGGCCCTGCTCGTCAAGGAGAACCTGCCCGCGCGGGCCAATTGCAGCCTGGGAATCCTCCTCAACGGATCCGACTTGCAGGCCACCCGCTTCCATTCGCCGGCACAGGTCGACACCAAGGCCAGCTTCATCGAAACCAAGAACAGCTACATCATCAGCGCCTCGGGCGGCGTCTTGATCGACTCCTGGGGCGCCGCCGGTCACCGCGAGTCGAGCGAGGCCCTGGCGCCGCTCCACGCCGAGGCAGCCCAGAACCGCGGCGACGCCTGGTGGTGGAACTGACCGGCAAAGGTGCTTGGGGCTTTGTACTTGGATCTTAGCTCTTAGGCGATCGTGTTAGGTGCTCTTCGTCCCAAGTTCCAAGTGCCAAGTCCTAAGCACCAAGTACCATTTCCCGGAAGTCCTGGTTGCGCAGATCGACGCAGCGTACAGTCACGAGTCCCGCCGCTGCGGTCGGAAAATAGGCGTCGACGTACCCGGCCGTGGCGGCAGCCGCGATGGTCGCCGGCGCGCCTGTTGCTGATCTCTCAGGCAACGCCGACTTGAGCAGCACGAGCTCCGCGTCGAGCCCGTGGGCCAGACGCGCGGCAATCGAGTCGCACCGGGTGACGCAGGTCTTCGACGCGGCTGGAAATCGGATCGCGCTGGTAGATGGCCGCGGAAATCGGTATACTTTCGGCTACGATGCCGCCTCGCGGGAGGTGGTGCAGGTTGATGCGCTGTCCCGCCGGACGACGGCGGCCTACGACGCCGCGTCGCAGCGCGTGCTCAGGATCGACGCCCGTGGATTCCGCACGACCTACGTCTGGGACAATGGAGGGAGCATGATGGGCCGGCGCTATCCCGACGGCTCCCGCGTGACAATAGGCTTCGACGCCGTGGGCAACCGGACCAAGCTCCACGACAGCACCGGCCGGTACACAACCGTCTGGGACGCGCTGAACCGGGAGCGCTCAGTCAAGAACCCTGCGGGCAAGACGATTACGTATTCTTATGATGCGGCGTCACGCCGCCGCTTGATGATCGAGCCCGAGGGTGGCCGGTTTACGTACGGCTATTTCGACGACGGGCTGGCCCGGTTCGTGGAGAATCCCCAAAACCAGCGCACGACATGGTCCTACGATTCGGCCGGCCAGACGCTCCTGCAGCGGCTTGCCAATGGCGCGCGGGCCAGCTATGCATACGACGAGGCCAGCCGTCTGTTGAGGCTGGCGAACTTGAAGAGCGATGGCACAACGCTCTCCAGTTTTCGCGACACGTGGGACGCGCCCGGAAACCGTACCAACCGGATCGAGGCGGATGCCGTGCGCGTCACCTGGAGTTACGATGCCACCTACCAGCTCACGCGCGAGCGCCGAGGTGGTGCGAACTCGTACGACATCACCTATACCTATGATGCCGCCTCGAACCGTCGCATCAAGCTCGAAGATAGCATCCGAACTACATACATCTGCGACGTCGCCAACCAGCTTGTCAAGTTCCAGGACAACGCGGGCGTCACGACGCTGACGTGGGACGCGACCGGCAATCAGCGAGCGGAACATACGCCGGCCGGTGCCATCACGACGAATCTGTGGGAGTATGAGAACCGGCTCACAGCCGTCATCTTGCCCACCGGTGCGCGAAACACGTTCGTATATCGGGCGGACGGGCTGCGCGCACAGCTAGAGGATTCCTCGAGCATACTGAAGGCCATCTGGGACGGCCAGAAGATCGTGGCGGAAACCGACGCCAGTGACGTGATTCAGGTCGTGTACTCCTCTTCTCCAGACGTGTACGGCGACCTTGTGAGTCAGCAGCGTTCGGGGGCGACGAACTACTTCCATTTCGATCCTCTAGGGTCTACGGATCGCTTGGCCGATGGCAGTCAAACCGTGACCGATAGCTACCTGTACAGCGCGTTCGGGGCAACCTTGGCCAGTAGCGGCACGACGATAAACCCCTTCCGCTACGTTGGACGGCTTGGATATTATGCTGACGACCCGCTTCCGATAGTGTTCCTCCGTGCACGGTATTACTCTCCATCGATCGGTGCCTTTTTATCAGCAGATCCGCTCGGCTCTCCAAACTTGTACGTATACGCCCAAAACAATCCCTTGACGTTGGTCGATCCTTCCGGCCAGCAGATAGCGCCAAATCCTGCATATAGAGCGTGTCTCAATACCTGCGATACCCTCTTCGCGCGGTGGTGGCAGGTGATCAGTCGGAAGGCGTGCAAGCAAGCATGTGGAGCCATTCAGCAGGGTATAGCAGGTATACCACCACCGGGAGCGATTTCCTATGGTAGGTACTGTGGCCCAACGAGAAGGGCGCCCGCCTGTCTAGGCGATCAACCTGACCCGGCTAATCCGATTGCGTGGGATGAGCTGGACAGGGCTTGTGAGGTGCATGATTGTTGCCTGGCGACCTGGAGAGAGTTTTTCGACCCGTTCATCCAGGCGCGGTGTAATAACGCCTTTTGCACTAGTGCTCTTCGCCTGGCTCGGACTGGATGCCAGGATTCGATGACACCGGACGAATGTGTGGCCTATGCCTGCGCGATTCTATTGTCGCCCTTTTGCCGCGGGTTTAGTTGGCCAATTATAGTGTCAGACTATAGAATGCGTCGAAGTCATTGTTTTTCGGACGGACGGCTCTGGAGTGGCGTTCGGCTATGGATATTGTGGTTGGTGCACACCGTGTGTGTTGGCTGTAGTCACGGCGAGGACAGTTGGGCTCATTATCGCGGCGGAGGCCTATTCTCGACGGAGTCTCCATCGATGACTCCTGACGGTGCAAGTATTGTTTATGCTACGCCGCGGACAGGACATGGCGATATATACCATTGCACCGTTGAGACGCTACAGGAGATACGGCTTACGGAAGCTCCAGAGTTTGAGGCGAATCCCTTATACTCGCCGGATGGAAGAACGATTGCGTTCGAGCGTGAGACAGATGGGTTTCGTCATATTTGGCTTATGAATGAGGACGGAACTAACCAGCGGCAATTTACGCGGGGAAATGTAATCGATGATCTTCGCGCATTCTCACCGGATGGCGTTTGGCTGTTATTTGGGCGTAGTGGACCTTCAACGGGGCTCGGGCGTTCGGTCGAAGACCATATCGCACACTTGGATCCAAATAAAATGAGTGTAATATCAATCGGTGGGCGAGGGGAGTTTTCACCTGATGGGTCCAGCTTGGCATACAACCCACGGAAGCGGCGCGATGAAGTATGGATTATGAACCTCGATAACCTGACATCCACTCGTGTGGGGCCTGGCTTTTTACCTAAGTGGTTTCCTGACGGCAAGAGCCTCCTTTTTCTTGATCCCCATTCACAGGATTTGCGTTTTGGCACATGGTTTTCCATGGAAGTTGACGGCACGGCGAGGAGGAAGGTCGGGAATGCCAATCAGCCGGTTATCAGCGCCGATGGAGATTGGCTCGTTTACATTGACCCTAGGCCTCCATTTGCTATCTGGAGATTTCGCGTGGATGGCTCGGATCGGCAGAAGGTTCAGGCTCCAGACGGTTATAAGACGGCTTTGCGTCGATGCAAGGCAGGATTCATTTTCAGCGTAGTTGGATCTAACCGAATTGGGCGCACTTGCATTTTAGATACAAAGGGATGGCGCGTTCAACAAGTGGCGACCAGCCCCAGCAGGTAGTGCGGCCGGCTGCCCGCTTTGGAGAAGGTTATTGTTCATCAGCTTGTGGCCTTCCGGTAAGCGTGCGGGAGTCAGGGCAATCGGCTGTCAGGGGGCACTCATAACCGACCAGGATGGAGCAGTTGAGGGCGGCAAAAGGGGACGGGAGTCGAATGGCACTTGAACTTTCGTAACCCTTTCACGCAGCACGCCTTTTGTACTCGTCGCGCGGCACACGCATTCGTTTGTATTGCTTGGCTGGGCGCTTGACGACTCGCGGCTCAAAGCGGTCTGGGCGATTGCCGACGACGTGCGCCGCGACGGCATCGAGCAAGGCTTCGCACCAGGCATCGGTGGACACCGTCGTGCCCAACAGGGGCAGCAGATTGCTGATGGTTTGTAGCGTTCCCTTGTGTCCTTCCGGGGAGGCTGCAATTTCTGCCACGGCGCTGACGCCGAGGCTTG
>JBBDNX010000631.1:0-2366 GCA_040877345.1 Pirellulales bacterium | reverse complement strand
CGCGCTTGACCACCTTGTACTGCAGCCCGCTAGGGAGCGTCTTCACCCCCTTCTTCTTCTTGTTCGCAGCCAGGAACCTCTCCTCCTCCTTTTTGTTCTTCTCCGCCAAAGCCTTCCGCTCGGCCTGGCGCATGCTGTTGAAGGCCATCATCGTGGCCTCGATCTCCTGCGGCGACACGGCGGGAGTCCCCGCCGCACCGTCCTGGATCCCCTTGGACAACAATTCGAGGTCTACCGCGACCCCGCGTCTTTTGATTTCCTGCCCGATCTCCAGGCCGAAGACGTAGCTGACTCTCTCCAGCAAATCCTTGGCCGACGGATCGACCAGCCGAATACTCCCTCCAGCCTCCGAACCACCCTCATCCAGCCGCTTCTCCGCGGCCCCGGCTTCCTCGCCGTCCTTCGCCTCCGACTCGCCCTCGTCCTGCTCGTCCGGCGCATCCGGCTCGTCGGGCACGACGAGCTCGACCTTATCGGCCTGGCTCTCGTCGGCCTGGTTCTCGTCGGCCTGGTTCTCGTCAGCCTGGCTCGCGTCAGCCTGGCTCTCGTCAGCCTGCGCCTCCCGCGGGCCGGCGGCCAGCCCGCCCCCTGACAGCGCACACAGTCCCAGCCCCAAAATCAGCGTTAGCAGGCAGCGTTGCATTACCGGTCCTTTCGTCGCTGGAAAACAAGTGCTTCGGCCCCACCTGGCCGCGGCGGCCGCTGCGCCCATTATACTTCCCGTGCCAAAAAGAAAACCGCTTCCGCCAGCGACTTAGCCGCCCAGCCGACGCTCGGTAATCTCGATCGCTTTCAAGAGACCCCGGGCCTTGTTGAGCGTCTCCTCGTATTCCTGGGAGGGAACGCTGTCGGCCACGATGCCCGCCCCCGCCTGCACGTCGGCCTGGTTGCCCCGCACCACGATCGTCCGCAGGGCGATGCAGGTGTCCATGTTGCCGCTGAAGTCGATGTATCCCACGGCGCCCGCGTAAGGCCCCCGGCGGTGCGGTTCCAGCTCGTCGATGATCTGCATCGCCCGCACCTTCGGCGCCCCCGAAACGGTGCCCGCCGGCAGGCAGGCCCGCAAGGCGTCGAACGCGTCGCGCCCCTCGGCCAGTTCCCCCGTCACGTTCGACGTGATGTGCATCACGTGGCTATAACGCTCGATGGTCATGACGTCCGTCAATTGCACCGACCCATAGCGGGCCACCCGCCCCACGTCGTTGCGCCCCAGGTCGACCAGCATCACGTGCTCGGCCCGTTCCTTCGGATCGGCCAGCAGTTCCTCGGCCAGCTTGCGGTCTTCCGACTCCGTGCTTCCCCGCGGGCGCGTTCCGGCCAGGGGACGCACGGTGACACGTTGGTCGACCACCCGCACCAGGATCTCAGGCGAGCTTCCCACCAGCGTCACCCGCGGCGTGCGGAGATAGAACATGAACGGACTGGGGTTCACCACCCGCAGCGTTCGGTAGATCTCGAAGGGCGGCGCGGTGATCGTCGTCCGCAGCCGCTGGCTCAACACCACCTGGAAAATGTCGCCGGCCCGAATGTACTCCAGGCACTTCCGCACGGCCGTCTCGAACTCTTCTCGCTCGAAGTTCGATGTGTACCCAATCCGCGGCTCGCCAAGCGTGTCGATGTCGGCCGGCCGCAGCGCCCCGCCGGGCGACGCCAACCGATCCACCAGCTCATCCACCCGCCGGCAGGCTCGAGCATACGACTGCCCAAGATCGGCGCCGGCGCCCACGCTGGCCAGCGCCACGACGGTCATCGTCTTGGTGACGTTGTCGAACACGACCATCCGGTCGAAGAAGGCAAAGCCCAGGTCCGGCAACTGCCGGTCGTCGGGCGGCGGCTTGGGCAGGTGCTCGCTGTAACGGACCGTGTCGTAGCCGGCGTAACCCACCGCCCCGCCGCAAAACGGTGGCAGCTCCGGCAGCCTCGCCGCGCGCAACCGCCCCAGCCGCTGTTTCAGCTCCGCCAGCGGGTCGTCCGACTCGAACTCGCTGCCGGCAGCCTGCTCGCCCGCGATGCTCACCAGGCGGTCCCGCGCCTCGAGCTCCAGGAATGGCTCGCAGGCCAGGAAACTGTAGCGCCCCACCTTTTCGCCGCCGATCACGCTCTCGAACAGGCAGGACCAACTTCCCGAGTCGATCTTCTCGAAGGCGGTCACCGGCGTCAGCGTGTCGCTGGCCAGCCGCCGATATACCGGCACCAGCTCGACTCCCGGCGCCAACCGGCTGAACGTGTCAAAGCTGGGGTGATGGCTCATGGCATGCGGGCGCCGGCAGGCGGTCGTCCGGTTCCCACCCACGCGGAACCGGCCGCCTCAGCTTAACAGCCCTATGGCCGCCCGGCCACGCCCGGCCGCGGCCGCGGCGGGCAGC
>JBBDNX010000630.1:0-13072 GCA_040877345.1 Pirellulales bacterium | reverse complement strand
GGCGCGACGGTTGTGGACGGCGCCGAGGTCGATCGCCTGTTTCATGTTTGGCAGGGGGCATCGCTGACTCTTGCTGGAATGACTTTAACCGGAGGGCGGCCGCCAAATGCGACCGGGACGGACGGCGGAGCGATCTTTTTTGAAGGCGAGGAACTGACGCTCCGCGGCGTGATGGCGACCAAGAACGAGGCACGACGCGGCGGGGCCATTTTCGCGGCGGGTGGAAACGTCGTCGTCGAGGCGAGCACGCTCTTTGGGAACGTTGCCTACGAAGCGGGGGGCGCTATCTTTGCCGGCGGCGCCTTGCACCTGACCAACAGCACGCTCGACGGAAACCTCGTTCAGTTGCTCGCCGGGTCGGAGTTCAACGGCGGGGGTGGAATCGCCTCAAGCGGTACGATTCGTCTGGACCACGCCACGGTCACCAATAACGAGGCGCCGGCGGGCGGAGGCATCTGGGCAGAAGGTACGCTGGCCCGCGGCATCGTCGCCGGCAACCGCGATACGGGCGGTGCCCCGGACCTGCGGGGCCTGTTCACCTCCGAGGGTTTTAATTTGGTCGGTTTCGCCGAAGCTTCCAGCGGTCTGGTGGATGGGGAAGGCGGAGACGTGGTGGGTTCTCTTTCGTCCCCGATCGATCCCGGCCTTGGCCCGTTGCGGGACAACGGGGGCGATGTGTGGACACGGCTCCCAGGAGATTTAAGTCCCGCCCTGGACGCGGTCCCTCCCACGTTCCCTACTTATGACTCGCGAGGAATCTTGCGGCCGCAGGGCGCAGCGGCGGACATCGGAGCGGCGGAGGCCCATTCCGGCTCGTCGAAGAGCTTGGATGACGACTACCTGTTTTCGCCGGATGCGTCGGTGGTCTCGACGCTGGGAGTGCTGGCCGACGACGAAAATGTGGCCGCGTTCACCACCGAACTGGTCCTGGGACCGCGGTATGGCACGCTGCGGCTGGAAGCGGATGGTTCATTCACTTATCGAGCGGGAGCGGACTTTTTCGGCCTGGATCGGTTCTCTTACCGCGGGCGGCTGACTCCGGAGATCGAGAGCGAGGCGGCCACGGCGCGGCTGTTGACTCCCCAGGCATTGGCCGTGCAAAGGCTGTATGAAAAAGTTCTGTTTCGCGATCCGGACTGGGGCGGCTGGGAGTATTGGACCGGGCGCGTCTATCAAGGGACCGCCTCGATGGGCACGATCGCCTCGGGCATCTTCGAAAGCGACGAACGGCTCAACCCGATCATCCGCGAAATGTACGAGGAGTTCCTGTTCCGCGAGGCGGATGCCGACGGGCTGGCATACTGGCGCGAGCAAGTGTGGAAGCGCGACGGCAGTCCGCAACGGGTGATTTCGGGCATCGTCAGTTCGCCCGAATTCTTTCAAGCGGCCGGCGGGTCCAACCGGCTGTGGGTCACGGAACTTTACAGGGAGGGGTTGGGTCGTGAGCCGGACCCGGGCGGCCTCGATTTCTGGACCAGCGCGTTGGATTCCGGTGCTTTGGACAGGGAAGCGGTGGTGTTGGGTTTCGTCCGCAGCATCGAAAATTTCCGCAACCAGGTTCAGGATTGGTACGAGCAATACTTGGGCCGCCCCGCCGATCCCGCGGCCGAAACATACCACGTCAACCGCTTGCAGCAGGGCGTGTCGGACCGCCAGATCCAGATCGAGCTGGTCGACAGCCTGGAGTTCCTCCAGTCGCAACAGCAACCGCTGCCGGGTTTCGCGTTGCGCTTGCCCAGCGTCCAGGCGAGCCGCGTGGAATTCGTGCCCGTTTCCGACGACCCCATTCAGATCTCCCTTCCCGGAGGCGGGGAAGTAGTTTTTGCTCCGGGGAGCCTGGCCGATGACGCCATGGTCACCGTCGAGCGGGTTTCCCATTGGTCCGAGGCGTCGAGCGGCGCGCTGGAAATGAAGGGGCCGACCATTTCGGTCCGAATCGAACCGGGAACGTTCGATCCCGACGAAGACGGGAGCGATATCTTGGAGGCCGCGGCCGTCAACGCGACCAGCGCACTAGCTCCTGGCTCGATGCAGGTCCACATTCCGTTTGGCGCCTACGCCCACGAAGGCGGTGTGCCCGTGGCGGCATTCGTTGATAGGCAGGGGAACCAGCAAGTCGTCGGGCTGCTTGGAGATCCCGCGCAGCGAGGAATGGTCGCTGAAGTGCCCGTGGAGATCATCGACGAGGCGCAAGCTTTCGTCGTCGGAATAGCCCGCTTGCGCGGAGCCGTCGCGTCTCAGCCCGGAACCTTCCTCTGGACCCCAAGCGGCTGGAGCGCCGACCTGTCGGAGTTGGATACCGCCTGTGAAAGAACGTTGGTCATCGTCCATGGCATGTTGAGCAGCGCCCCGGCCGCGTTCCCCGCGCACGTGATCGACCACTTGATGAATTCGGGCGGATACGGCCAGGTTATCCGTTTCAACTACAACTGGACGCAATCGATTTTGAGAAGCTCCGCCGAATTGGCAAGGTTGCTCACTTGGCTACGGGCACGGGGGCTGCCAGAAGTGGATATCATGGCCCACAGCGAAGGAGTGCCGGTCACTTTAGGGGCGATCCCTCAAAGCATGGCCATCCCTCAAACCAGGCTCAAGATCGAGAACGTGATGATGTTTGGCGGGCCTATTATGGGCACGCCGATCGCCAGCGAATTCGTGGCTGTTCAACTGGTCGGAATCTTGGCCTCCCCACTACTAGCGGCTACGCCGCTTCTTGTAGTTCCGGTTCCGTGGAATCAGAATCCAGTCTCCCTCCGTGACGTTCTCTTCGGCGGATTTGCGCGGGACCTCGGGCCCGAAAGCGAGACACTTCAGTCAATAAACGCTGTTGTGGCGGCACGGATGAACCAGCCTGGCAACCTTGAGGAAACGCGACTGCTTGCGGCAGGTGGAACGCGCCCCTTGCCTGTGGTCGAGTTTCTGCAAGGAGTCTTCAAGGGAGAACCCAATGATGGAATGATCCCTCTGTCCAGTGCGTTGGGCGAGGGATCGGGCCTGAACTTCAGTGGACTCAGCCAATTTGAGCTGGACCACGTGCAACTCAACAAGGACCCCAACGCGGTCGGAACCGTCCTGGCACAACGTGTTCACACCGAGGAGGATCCGAATTTGCTGGGAATTTGGGAAGGAACTTGGGAGAGGGTCAGCCACGAGCCGATAGCCGGCTTCACCGTTTCCGGGAACTGGAAACTAACCCTAACGGAAGCCAACTTGCAACAGGGTTACTTCACCGGTTCGTTGGAATGGTCCGGGAACGACGTCGTGTGGGATCGGGTTTTTGATGAGGACGGAAATCTGATCGACAGCACGCCCCGTTCGATTGCGGTCGATGTGACATTGCGTCTGGATAAGACGAATACGGTGCTGGAGAGGGGTGATTTGTCGGAAACATGGGGACCGACTTACGGTCAAGAGTGCTTTTTCTACTTGTATAATCTAGGGCATTTGGACCCGACGTTGGAGTATGATCTGCACTTCTTCTTAGTGCTGGATTTGGAGGACGAGATGGTGGCACCCGATGCTGGGAGTCTTTATCACTTTTACTCCCAGGGGCGATTGCTGGGAAACCGCCGTGCGGTTGAAACATAGATCGCTTGCCATTTGGTCAGCCGCGCGTGCCGAGCGGACGGCACAGGAACTGTGCCTGCTACTCTACGGCGGACGGCACAGGGACTGTACCTGCAACTTTGGCCGCTGGATGGGTTGCCTGGCGGACGAACTGAACTGGTGCAATCTGCGCGATTAGCTAAAATCGCCGTCCCCTGGCCCGCTTGCCAGGTGGGTCCTGCATAGACAGCAACCGTCGGCCTCAAGGAGGAGGCAAGCCATGGCCAAGGAAGTCAAAATCGGTCTGGGCGTCATCGGCGCCCTGTTGCTCGTGTTTGGCGTCGTGCTGTTCATCCGCCTCGGCGATCCAGGCAAAAGCGTGGCCGCCGATCGTTCTGACGATAAAAAACCGCCCGCCAGCAGGCCTAAGCTGGCAAGCGGCCCCAGCCGGCCGATCAAGGTGGCCGCCGGCCACCCGCTCGAGAGCCGGTCCACCGCCGGTGATGACGGCCTCGGTCGTTCGCCGGGTGCAGAGGCCAACGCCGACAGTGCTCCACCAGAAAACTACATGCCGGACCCCGACGCCCTGGAGAGGGGCCGCTACGCCGATTTCCGCAACCGGTACGCAACCAGCCGAGGCGAGTCGGCCGCGGATGCCGGCGAGCCGGCCGACGTCGGACCCGCGGAGGAACCCGGCGACTACGACGACTCGAACGAGGAGTTCGACCCCTATAGCGGCGATGGACAAGCGGTTGGCAGCGATGACGGCTCGTTGGAACCCAGTGCGATCGGCGCCACGGAAGCAACGGGTGTGGACCTGACGGGTGCCGACGCGGCCGAGCTCGATCCCGGCACCGGACAGCAACAAGGCCGGTCGGGGGGCCGCAGGCACGAAGGAGCGGAGGGGCCGGAGGAGCCGGAGGAGCCAGCCGCCGCCCCGAGGCTCGATCCTGAAGATACCCGTTTGCGCACGGGCCTGGCCGGCGAATCGCGGGCCGCGGCGCCAAGGGCTTTGACCCACTCGCCACGCCTGGCGTCCGTGGACGGCAGCTCGCGGACGGGCAGCTACACGGTCGAGCCGAACGACAGCTTTTGGTCGATCTCGGAAAAAGTCTATGGGTCCGGCAGCTACTCCAAGGCGCTCGAAGCGCACCACCGCGAGCAATTTCCCGATGGCGGCCAGATAGCCGCAGGCGACACCGTATCGGTGCCCGACGTGGGCGTGCTGGAGCAAACGTATCCCACGCTGGTGCCGAAGCGGCGGGGCGCGGCCGGCAAGTCACGGATGGTGCCGCCCGGCACGGCCACGCGCGGCGGCGGCCGCGTGCGAGTCTATGCGGTCCAGGAAGGCGACACGCTGTTCGACATCGCCCGCTTCGAGCTGGGCCGGGCCGCCCGCTGGGCCGAGATCTATGAGCTCAACCGCGACCAACTCGGCGAGGATTTCAATTACCTTGCCGCCGGCATGGAGTTGGTCTTGCCTGACGACCAGAGACCCGACCCAGTGGCCTCGGACCCAAAGAAGGCCTATCGGCGCTAGCGCTGATATGCGCGGGCAGCCGGTGTTTGTAGGCTGTGCGGTCATGGCTCGCCCTGCTCGAAGGCCGGAAGTGCGCAAGCTGATCTCGGGGGGCCAGACCGGTCCGGACCGGGCTGCGTTGGACGCGGCCATGGAGCTGGGACTGGAGCACGGCGGCTGGTGCCCCTTGGGGCGGCGCGCCGAGGACGGCCGGATTGCAGAGCGTTACCTGCTCGCCCAGACGGAGTCGAGCAGCTACTCGGTACGCACGGAGCGTAACGTGCTCGATGCCGATGCCACGTTGATCCTCTGCCGTGGCGGCCGGAAACCGGTGGTCGACGCCTTCGGCGGCCTGCATCTGCGAGGTGGCACCGCGCTGACGCGGCGGCTGGCCGAGCGCTATGGCAAGCCTTGCCTGGTGGTCAACATCGACCAGCCGGCCTCGGCTGCCCGCCAGGTCCGCGAGTGGCTAGTGCACTACCAGCCGCGGGTGCTGAACGTGGCCGGTCCCCGCGAAAGCCAATCGCCCGGGATTCAGGGGTCGGCACACCGGTTTCTCAAGCGTCTGCTCGCGTAGGCACTGGGGCACGCTGAGGAAGACCGACAGACGAAGACTGGGGCACGCTAACGCTTTGCCCCAGCCACCCGACGGTTATGACAAAGCCTGAATTCTGGCGAATCCAGCTACCGCCTTCCGGACTGAATTCTGGCGAATCCAGCTACTACGACAAAGCCTGAATTCTGGCGAATCCAGCTACCGCCTGAATTCTGGCGAATCCAGCTACGGACCCCATCAATGGGGTCACTCCGAGCCTTAGCGGAAGTCGTAGGAGGGATTGCGGATATCGAAGTCGGCGTCGGTGAAGCCGTTGTTGAATTTCAGGTCCAGATACGTGTACTCCTCGACAAGCAGCGGGGGGCCGCCCGGCTCCTGGGGCCACTCGTAGGCCTCGTAGCGGATCGGCAAGTTGTGTTCCGTGTCGACGTAGATGCGGGCCAGGTGGAAGATGAACTCGCGCCGCGGCACCGGGTGCGTCACCTGGATGCAGGTGCAATCGCGGCCGTTGATCTTGGTGCCGGGCAGGAACTGGACGTCGCACTCGCCGAACTGCGTATCGTGCTGGCCTACTTGAATCAGTCGTTGGAGCAACCGCTTCAGCCCAAGGTCGGTGATCGGATAACGGTTGCCCGACATGGCCAGCGCGCTGTTCGGGTCGAGCGACAGCGTGCCGAACAGCTTCTTGGCACCGGTACCGTGGGCTTGCATCTTGCCCCCGTTGCGACCGGCCACGTAGATCACTTCCTGACCTTTGATCCTGGCCGGTTTGAGGAAGTACATATAGACGCTGAACGGCTCATGGCGGACTTTGACGAACATGAACTCCTGTTCGCCCAACTCTCCATTGATCCGCTCGCGCTTGACCATCGTACACGAGTAATCGTCGACCTTCAGCACCTGGTCCATGCTCGCTTGTGCCCAACGGACCGCGGGCAGCAAAGGATGTTCGCCGGGGACCAGCTCGTCGAACTGCCCCATTGGCTGCCCCATGGGGCCGGCAGCTTGTGTGGCTGGCGTGGTGGCCGTCGCGACCGTGGTCTCGCCGGCCAAGGGCGCCGGATAGAAGGCCGGGACGACCCCCCGGCCATTTGGCTGCCCATGCTCCCGCCGCGGACCTGCCAGGGGCCGGCCGCGCTGCGGCAGCCCCTGTGCCTGCGATCGTGGCAGGGGCCGGCGGTAGTCGGGGTAGACGGGCCGGGGAGGCAACGTTCTGGCTGTTTCGGGAGGAGCCTGGCCCGATGCGACGGAGCCCACACACAAGGCCGCGACCAGCATCCACAACCACCTGGCCCGTGGATTTGCGATTCGAGAAGCCATCGACACAACTCCTTTTTGAATGGCCCGCGCTCGAGGCCCCTCACGCCAGGGTCGGCGGCTCCGTGGGGGCAAGTTGCGTGCCAGACGCTGGCAACCTCGCGCTCCGGTGGGAGCGGCGCGGTCGCAATCCTCCTGTTAGTAGCGAGTTACGAGGCGGCGCCGCGCGGCCATCTTCCACCTTTCAAAGGGACAGTATTGTGTATCTATCGCCACTCGTCAGGGCGAAATTTACAATACTAAGGGCTGGTCCGGTGGGGGTCTCGGGGTGATGTCTGCCGGCTGCGCGTCTTATGACGGGCTTGGCGCCGGCCAATCTTATTCCAACCTCGAGACGGTGAGGAGAGCAGAAACGGCGGGAAGCAAGCCACAAGTCGCGCGGCGCCGCTTCACGGGACGCCGCGGCCGCCGTCCCGTCACATCCTCTGGACTTGGGTCTCTCGACGCCATGAAGCTCGCCTGCATCGTTTCGGCCCCATTCGCCGAAAACTCGTACGTCGCCCATCTCGAGGGCAGGAAGGATTCCCTCGTGGTCGACCCTGGCCTGGAGCCGGGCCGGATTCTCGAGTATCTGGACGATAACGGGCTGACTCCGGCCGCAATCTTGAACACGCATGGGCATGCCGACCATATTGCCGGCAATGCGGCGATGAAACAGCGCTGGCCCCACTGCCCGCTGGTCATCGGCCGGCTCGAAGCGCCCAAGCTCTCCGATCCGGTGTCGAACCTCTCGGCCATGTTCGACCTGCCGCTGATCAGCCCACCGGCCGACGTGCTCGTGGACGACGGCCAGTGGTACCGGGCCGCCGGCTTCGAGCTCGAAGTGCGACTGATCCCCGGTCATTCGTCGGGTCACGTCGTCTTCGTATGGCTGGCGCATCAGCCGCCGCACGTGTTCGGCGGCGACGTACTGTTCGCCGGCGGCGTCGGCCGCACCGATTTTCCCGATGGCAGCTTCCAGCAGTTGGCAGCCGGGATCCGCGGCAAGCTGTTTACGCTGCCCGACGAGACGGTAGTCCTGCCCGGCCACGGCCCGGCGACCACGATAGGCATCGAGAAACGGACCAATCCGTTCGTGGGAGAAAGATAACGTCGATGACGCGCCGATGGCTTTCAGCAAGATGGCTTCAGCAATCATCCGAGACGACTCTTGTCGTCTTGGTCTCCCTCTCTCCCCCCTTCCCCCCTTCCCCCCATCGCACTTTCGGCCGTCTCGCCGGGGGAGGCCGCCTCGGGGAAGATGGCAGGCAACTCGAGCGAGAAGCGGCTGCCGATGCCGGGCTGGCTGGTGACAACGATCCGGCCGCCGTGCTCCTGGACGATCTTCTGGCTCACCGGCAGCCCCAGCCCCGTGCCACGGCTTCCCTTGTGCGAGACGAACAGCGAAAAGATCTGGTCGATTTCCTCCGGCGGGATACCTCCCCCCGTATCGCTGACGACCACCCGCACCAACTGCTCGCCCGGATCGTACTCGACCCGCACCGCAACGCTGGCCTCGGCCTCGGCGGATGCTTGCTGGCCGCCTGGAACGGCCGGCTGCCGGGAGTCGTCCGCCGCTGCCGGCCCGGCCTCGGCAGCCGGCTCGACCGGCGAGGCTGCCGCCCGTTCGCACGCGTCAATGGCGTTGGTCACCACGTTCAGCACCGCGCGGTGCAGTCCCTCGGCATCGAACGTCAAGATGGGCATCTGTGGGGCAGATTCGAAGCTGAGCCGCACGCCTTTCTCGCGGGCCCTTGCCGACATCAACTCGACGACGTCGCCGGCCACCTCGTTCATGTCGGCCGGCGCCAGCTCCGGCTCGCGCTCTTTGGAAAACGTGAGCATGTCCATGACCAGGTTCGAGATCCGCTCCTGGTTCTTCTCGACAAACTCCCATCCCTTGCCGACCATCGACTCGTTGTGTTGCGACAGCCCCTCCTGGATCAGGAAACTGCCGCCCCGGATCCCCTGCAGGATGTTCTTGATGTGGTGCGACAGCGTGGCGATCGCCTGCCCCACCGCCGCCAGCCGCTCGGCCTGGACCATCGCCGAGTAATAACGGGTGTCCTCCACGGCCAGGGCCGCCTGGTGAGCGATGGCAATCATCAGCTTCAGGTGCTCTTCGGTGAACTTGGCGGCCAACTGCTGTTGCAACAGCCGCTGCGGCGAGGTGGAGGTATCGATATAAATCAGCCCGACCATGTTGTAGCGGCCCTGCATCGGCACGCAGATGGCCTCGCGGATGCCCATCTGCACGATGCTGGCGGCCGGGTTCCAGCGATCGTCCTCGCGGGCATCGCTGGTCAGCACGCCTTCGTTGTGCTCCATCACGTAATCGACGATGGTCTTGCTGATTTTGATGCG
The DNA here is from genome assembly GCA_040877345.1 of Pirellulales bacterium. GTDB lineage: Bacteria > Planctomycetota > Planctomycetia > Pirellulales > JAICIG01 > JBBDNX01. Next base: position 3,791 of record JBBDNX010000630.1, on the reverse strand, counting down.
TTCTTCGCTGCGGACGCCCTTGCGGTTTCGGCGGACCTTGGGCTCCAGCTTTTTCGTCTCCGGGTTCAATAGCATGATGCAGCCGCGGTCGGCCTCGACCCACTCGAAGATGAGCTGCATGATGCGGCCCAGAAGCTGGTCGATGTCCAGCGTGTGGCTGACGGCCAGGGCGGTGCGATACATCACCTGCAGATTGCTGCGGGCGCGGGCCAGCCAGGAGCTGGATGCTTCCTTGTCGTCATCGAGGATCCGGCTTCCCTCGGCCTGACTCATCGCCTTGACGATCCGCGACTCGTCTCCCGACAGGGGCCGCGTGATGATGTCGATCTTATCTGCCAGGTCGCCCGACGATTCGTCGCCCAGGCAGGTATAGAGCATCAAGGTGCCGCCGACCTGCACCTCGTCGCCGTTGGCGAGCTCGTGCTGGTCGACCCGCTTGCCGTTGACGAAGGTGCCGTTGGAGCTGTCGAGGTCTTTGAGCCCGTAGGTTTTGCCGTTGCGGGCCAGCTCTGCGTGGCGGCGAGAGACTTCGGTGTCGTGCAACTGGATGTCGTTGGCGACGTCACGGCCCAGGGAGAGTGCCCCGGCTTCCAACTCGAAGCGCATGCCCTGATTGTTGCCGCGAAAGACAAACAGCGAAGGCACGGTTCTGGGCTCCCAGCGTGCGCCGAGGGTTGTCCCGACCCGTGCAGGGACATCGCGCGGGCCACGCCAATCCTGGCCGGAATCGTTGCTGGACCGGCGTGCCGGACCAGGCCGCGCCGCCGGGACTCATTCACCGCGTCGCGCGGCCCTCGGTCGCTGCCGGCCGTCGAGCCGCGTCCAACAACTCCTCGATTTTACGAATCAGGGGAGCATAATGATAGGGTTTGGCCACGATCTGGCCCGCCGGCAGCGGCCGCTGCCCCCGGGCGCTGCCCAGCATGACCAGCGGGGTGTCGCCGGCCAGCGATTCGATTGGCACGCCGGCAGCGGCCGACCCGGCGGAATCGCACTCCAGGTCCAGGACGATCAGGTCCGGATGATGCTCGCGCGCCAGCTCGAGCGCCTGCTGCCTGCGGCTCGCCGCCAGGATGCGTACACCGCGCCGCTCCAAGGCGGCGCGGAGCACCTCTTGAGTCTCCTCCAGCGGGTCGACGATCAAAACACTGCGTTGGGCGAGCAGCACAGCTACCTCCATGGAGCACAAGGGGGTGAGAGCATATACGGGGTGGGCACGCGTGTCAAAAGCGAAATCCTGCTTGACCAACGTGCCGCAACAATCAAGAATTCAACGAGTTATTCTTATTTTCGCTCGCCCGCCGGCTGCCCCGCTCGCTTGCCCGCCGGCTGCCCAGAACCCCCATTGGCAGGCCTCATGAATCTGCTCCCGTCCCTACCACGCTCGGCGCGACGCGCGCTGGTCTGCTTTGGGCTTTGGCCCTTGGCCGTTGCCGCTTGCCTCGGTGGGTTGGCGCCGCCGCCCCTTCTAGCCGAAGAAACCGCGGTCGCCACCGAGGCCAGCGCCGAAATCATCGAGAAGCGGTTGTTCGAGGCGGTCCGCTACCTGGCATCCGACGAGCTGGAAGGCCGCGGCGTGGGGACCAAGGGGCTCGATCTGGCCGCGGACTACATCGCCCAACAATTCATCGACGTGGGGCTGAACACGCGACTCTACGACGGCACCGCCTTCCAAAGCTTCCAAGTGACCGTAGGCTCCAGCCTGGGCGGCACGAACCACGTGACTCTGGTCGGCCCGGCGACGGACGAACAGCCCGGAGGCCACCGCATCGAGCTGAAGCTGGGCGAGGATTTCACTCCGTTGGCCCTGGGAGGCTCCGGAGTGCTGGACCTGCCGCTCGTCTTTGCCGGCTATGGCATCACGGCCAAGGATCTCGACTACGACGACTACGCGGGTCTGGACGTCGAAGGCAAAGCGGTGATTGTCCTGCGGCACGAACCGCAGCAGGCGGATCCCCACAGCTCCTTTGATGGGAAGCGCCATTCGCAGCACGCTCCCTTTGTCCGCAAGCTGTCGAACGCCTACGAGCACGGCGCCGCCGCCGTGGTCTTCGTCACCGACGATTACGAGATCCGGGACAAGGTCGACCAGGCGCGCAAGCTTTGGCAGGATGCGATCGACGAATTGGCGGCGGCCAATGCCCGCTTCCAACAGCAGGCCGAGCAGTCCGGCGCGGCGACGCTCGACGTGGTCGAAGCGCACCGGCTCGAAGTCGAGAAACTGCTGGAGCGGATTCGCGAGCTCGGCGAGCGCCTGCCCGCTCAGTACGATCCTTTGCTCAATTTCCAGAGCGGCGGAGGCGGCGATGCACGCAGGCTGCCCGTGGTACACTGCCGCCGCGGCGTACTGGCGAGCTTGTTCGAAGGCTCCCAGCTCGATCTGGCGGAGCTGGAACGGGCCATCGATTCCGGCCCCACGCCCCACAGCCGCGAGCTGGCCGGCTGGCGGCTCGCCGGCGAGATCAACGTCGACCGGGAGGAGGCCGAGGTCAAGAACGTCGTGGGAGTTCTGGAAGGAGCCGGGCCGCTGGCCGATGAAACCATCGTGGTGGGCGCCCACTACGACCATCTAGGGCTGGGCGGCGACGGATCGCGGGCGCCCGGAAAGCAGGAGATCCACAACGGGGCCGACGACAATGCCTCGGGCACGGCCGTCCTGATCGAAGTGGCCCGCAACCTGGCCCGCCGCGAACCCAGACTGCCGCGCCGCGTCGTTTTCATCGCCTTCACGGGCGAGGAACGCGGCCTGTTGGGCAGCGCCCGCTACTGCGCCGATCCGCTGGTGCCGATGGACAAGACCATCGCCATGCTGAACATGGACATGGTGGGCCGCCTGGACGAAGACAAGCTGATCATCCAGGGCGTCGACACGGCCGCCGAGTTCGGCCCGTTGATCGACGGCATGAACGAACGGTTCGGTTTTCAATTGACCCGGCAATCGGGGGGATTCGGGCCCAGCGACCACGCCTCGTTCTACGCCAAGCAGGTGCCGGTGATGCACCTTTTTACCGGGACTCACCCCGATTACCACCTGCCGAGCGACGATTACGACAAGCTGAACCTGCCGGGGATGCGCCGCATCGCCGACATGATGACCCAGGTGGTCGTGCAACTGGCCCAGACCGGTTCGCGGCCGCAGTACGTGGAGATTGCCGCCAGGCCGATGGGCGGCGGCGACCGGCCCTACTTCGGCAGCATACCGGACTTTGCCCAGCAGGCGCCGGGGTACGCCATCAGCGGCGTGGCGAACCAAAGCCCGGCCCAAAAGGCGGGCCTGAAAGCCGGCGACGTGATTGTCCGCTTCGGCGAGAGCAAGATCGGGGGCCTGGAGGATTTCGACAGCGCCTTGAGAAAATACAAGGCGGGGGACAAGGTAAGCGTGGTAGTCCAGCGCGATGGGAAGGAAGTCGCGATGGAGGTCGTGCTGGGAGAACCGCGCTGAGGCCGAACCATCCAAGGCAGTAGGACCCCGCCGCCCCTCCACTGCCTTCTTCCTTCGTTCTGCCTTGTTCTGCTGCCTTGAGCCGATTCTGGCCTTTACCCGGCCGGACGTTCTCGGCAGAATACCGCCTCGAAAGCCAGGTAGGTTTGCCGCTTTCGGCAGTTGTTTCCGCCGGCCGCTCAGCCTGCCGCCGGATGGACGTGATCGATGGTCAAGGATTGACCCAGCAGAGCCAGCAAGGAGGCGCTGAACGTGAAGAAGTCCCTGTTTCTGGCCGTATCGGTGGCCGCGGTTTCGTTCCATCTTACGGCGGGCGAGGCCGCCGCGCAGCGTGCCGCCGGCCCCGAAG
>JBBDNX010000629.1:0-2372 GCA_040877345.1 Pirellulales bacterium | reverse complement strand
AAGGGTTGCCCGCCCGCGAGCAGGCCGCCAACGACCGGCTGAAAGCCCGCTTGTTGCTGGCGCGTGGCGGCGGCCCCCAGCGCCTCGAGGGCCAGCGTGCTCTCGAACAGTTGGTGCGCCGCACGGGCGAATCGGAGCCGACCGACCGTTTGCTGCTGGCGCAGTTGTACGAGGCTCGCGGCTGGACTTCCGCCGCCGAGGAGCAGATTTCACTGGCTGCCAGCCACGATGGATCGCCCAAGACGCTGGCGGCGTACGTCGATTTCCTCCTCCGCAATGAGCGATACGGCGAAGCCAGCCGCTGGCTGGACGAACTCGAGAGCAAGGCGCCCTCGTCACGTCACTTGCTCACCCTGAGCTTGCGGGCACGCTGGCTCGCTGGTCGCGGCCGGCACTCGGAGATCGAACCGCTGGTCCAGCCATTTGTCGAGAGCGGATTGAGCCAGCCAGCCGATGCAAAAGCCAAGGCCCGGCTGTTGATCGACGTCGCCCGCCTCTATGCCTCGGTCCAACTCGATGCGGCCGCCGAGCAAGCCTACCGCCGCGCTGCGGCTCTGGATTCGCTCGGCACCCGCGGCTGGGCAACCTGGCTGGCCCACTCCGGCCGGGTGGCCGAGGCCGTGGCCATGTGTGTTGACCTGGTGCGGGCCGACGAATCGGCTGCCGCCGCGGCGACACTGGCCAACGTGCTGGCCCGAGGGGCGGCATCGGCCGAACACCAGGCGGTTGCCGAAGGCATCCTGAAAGAATCGCTCCAGCGCCATCCGCGGGATATCGATCTGCTGGTTGCAGTCGGCACTTTGCGGTTGCTCGAGGGGCGCCGCGGCGAAGCCGCCGCCTTGTTCCGCCGCGCGCTCAAGCTCGATGCCGGCCACGTCGTCGCCATGAACAACCTGGCCATGGTGCTGGCCGAAGAGCCGGACCAACAGGCCGAGGCCGTCGAGCATCTCGATCGGGCCATCGCCCTGTCGGGCCGCAATTCCGAGCTGCTCGACTCGAAGGGCTGGGTGCTCTTGCAGCAGGACCAGCCGCGCGAGGCCGAAAAACTCTTCCGCGAGGCGGCCGAGCTCAGGCCGCGCGATCCCCGCGTGCAATTCCACCTGGCGCTGGCCTGCTCGCGGCAGGGTCGCCGCTCGGAAGCCAAGAATTGGCTGGAACAAGCCCGCAACGGCAACCTCCCGGCTGACATCCTGAGCCCCTCCGAGCGAGACCAATTAAGCCAATTGGAAGAGGAGCTCGAAGGCTAGCGAACCATGACCGTACCCTCCCCCAGACCGAGGCGACCTGCCGTTGTGCTGGCCATGGCACTGGTGGTCGCCATGACCGCCGCCGCGGGGGCCGTCGACGGCCTGCTCCGCAACCGTTGGGGCGAACCGCCCAACCTGGCTGCCGCGGCCCGCAAGCTGGAACAAGTGCCGCGGCAATTCGGCGACTGGAAGATGGAATCGTCCATCGAGCTGGATGAAGAGATCGTCCGCCTGCTGCAGTCGGCCGGCCAGATCAACCGGGTGTATGTCAACCAGCAGACGCGCGACCGGATCCACGTGGCGGTGTTGGTCGGCCCGTCGGGACCGATGTCGGTCCATACGCCGGAAATCTGCTACTCGAGCCGGGACTACGAGCTGGTCGAAGGCCCCCAGGCTTTCCAGGTGGCAACGCCGCAGGGGCCGGAATCGTTTTGGGGCGTGACGTTTCGCTCCCCCGGCCAGCAGCGCAACGTCTTGCGCGTCGCCTATGCCTGGAGCAAGGGGGATGCCTGGAGCGCGCCGTCCCGCCCGCGGTTCGCCTATGGCGGCGAACCGATGCTCTACAAGATGCAGCTTGCCGGATACACGCCGCAGGGTTTGCTCGGCGATCCTTGCTCTAGTTTCCTGGAGGAGTTCCTTCCCCAGCTCGAGCCGGCGATCGAGCGGCCGAAGCCATGAATCATCGTTTTTCTTAGCAACCAGGATAACGCTATCAGGAGTTGAAACATGTGGCTGCTAGATAAGCCCAAAAAGCTCTCGACTCGGCAGAAGGCAGCGGCCGCTTGGGACGGCGCGCCCGCACGGACCGCGCCGCCAGGCAGGACCCGCTGGTGCGACTGGCTGGAACGGGCGATGGCGCTCGTGCTGCTCATCCCTGGCTTGCCCATGATGCTCCTGACCGTGTTCGTCGTCCGCCTGACTTCGTCGGGTCCGGGCATCTACCGCCAGGTCCGCGTCGGACTGGGTGGGCGCCATTTCGTGATGTACAAAATCCGCACCATGCGGCAGGACGCCGAGGCACGCAGCGGGCCCGTCTGGGCAACGCTCGATGATCCGCGCGTTACCAAAGTCGGCCGGATCGTGCGGCGACTGCACCTGGATGAGCTGCCCCAACTGTTCAACGTG